>JAYUHT010000570.1:0-8440 GCA_043766725.1 Burkholderiales bacterium
TCGTCACCATCCCCACCTGGTGATCGCTCAATACCCTCGCGAGGTCGCTGACGACTCGCAAATCAGCCTCAAATTCATCAACACTGTCATACAGCCTGAATACCGTGAAACATGCAGGCTAGCTCGATAACCGGGCAAACGCGACGACCCGATCCCACGCGGGTTGCTCACGACTCAAGCCGGTGCAAACGCACCCACAGCTCAGGCTCGGTCGAACCCTTCTTCGTCACGTTGAACAGTTCGCCGCCCGACGTGGGTCGCAGCGGCGTGGTTCGCCACAAAGACGGGCGCTGCGAGAACTGCTCCCGAAACTCCTCCGTGGCCCAGATCTGACCAGGTTCGACCACCGGCTCGACCCGGGCTGCTCCGAGGATGGCCGTGCCACCTACGACCGCCAGGCGCAGGTCGATGTCGCGCTCGCGGGTGTGCACTTCGCCGTAATGCAGCGCAATGCGCAGTCGCGGCTGCCCGGGTGCGCTGTAGACATCGTCCAACAAGTGGCGCGCCGTCTGCACCAGCGCGACGGGGTCGTCGCAAGCGATCAGCACCGAGTCGCCGGCGCCGGTCTCGCTGATCGAATCGGGCGGCGCCCAGCGTTGCACTGCGTCGGTCAGGGCCTTGCGCACCGGGCCGTCGGCGCCGGCGCTCATGAAGCTGCCAAAGCCGTGCACGTCGGCCTTCAACACGCACAGCGCATTCACGCTGGCCAGGCGCTCGACGCCGCCCGGTGCTTTCCAGGGCCGGTCATAGCCCACGATATTCAGGCGATCAATGCGTTGCAGAAACTCCGGGTTCAAGCGCCCGATCACACCCGAAAGCACGGGGTGCAACAGATAGTGCGTGGCGCGGGGCAACAGGCCGTGCGGCTCCAGTGTGGCGTCGCCCGGGCGCAGGAAGCGCTGCCGCCACTCGCCGCGCACGATGTCGTGCTGCACATAGCCCATCAGGCCGACCCGGTACAAGGCGCGCAACGCGGGCTCGTGACCGGTTGACAAGGCGCCATCGTCCATGTCGTCATCGCAGAGGGCATCGACCTCGGAGCGCGTCAGGATCGGGCCCGGTAGACGCTGGAACAAGCGATCCAGTTCCAGGTCGCCGATGTAAGGCGCAATCTCCGCCAGGTATTCATGCGCGATTTCGGTGGCCGCGTGGTTCACCGCTTCCATCATGCGGTGTTCGTTGCGGCGCTCGTCGGGGCGCAACGCGCCCAGACGGTCCCCGATGGTCATCAGGTCACGCGGGCGCAGCAGCGTGTGGCGGCAAACATAGCCGAACACGTCCTCCTCCTCGCGCGTGTAGGTGTCGACCACGCTGGTTCGGCCGAGGAAGCCTTCGAGCGGATTGCTGCGCTGGCGTCCGGGCAGCACCATGCGGTCAGCCTTCACCAGCTGAATGTTGTTGACAAAAATCTCGCGCAGGCTTTCGGGCGCGTAAACGATGTCGACCGCGCTGCCGCGGTATTGCTGGACCATCGCGGTGCGCTGCGTCAAGCGGGCGTACGCCTCCTTGCGGATCGCCGCGAAGACCTTCAGCCGGTGGTTGATGCGGCGCAACTGGTAAGCCACCTCCACCAGGCCCAACTGCGAGAAGTACCAGACGTCGGGCGACAGTTCGCCGGTCACGCTTGGGTTGACCGGTACTTCTTCGACATGCTTGTTGAAGTATTCGTCGATCCCGTCAATGAAGATGGTCAGTGGCGAATTCAGCATGCGCAGCCGCGGCACGAGGTGGCCGTCGGTGTCGGTGGCGCAACGTTGCAGGTCACTGGGCGTGAAGTCGAGCAGCCGCACGAAGTGGTCGATGACGCTGTGCAATTGCTTGTCGGCAACCAACGAGGCCAGCCGGGCATTCACCTTCAGGCCCCCGGTCTGGTCGGTCTCCTTGAGTGCGGCCAAGGCCACGGCGGTCAACCAGACCTTGGCCCAAGGCAAAGGCGAGGCCGCGAAGAACGCAATCGCCTCGCGGCTGAAGATCTTGTCGCCGATCGGCTTGTCCAGCAGGTTGCCGTGGGGCAGGCAGATCGACTGCCCGGCATGCTGGTAGAGGATGCGTTTGGCTTTGAGCAGCAGCGTCTGGCCGAAGCCCTTGGTACCGATCACGATGAACTTGTCTTCGCGGTCAGGCGCGAGAAAGGCCTCGATCTCCGGCGTGCGGTGCAACAGGGACTCATCAAAGTCCTCCGCGACACGGATGTCGTCGGCATCCACCGTCCATGCTCGCATCTGGTCTCCCCACTGTGTGCCGCGCGTCCCACTTATCAGGAAGTATGCGCTGCCTCGGTGGGCCTAGCGCGGAGCGACAGGTCTGGGCGCGCTGTTAGCGCATCCCGAAACCATAGATGTCCAGCGCCTGCGCGAATTCGCGCGGCGCGGCGCGCGCGTATTGCGGCGGCGGCTTCACTTGCGCACCCAGCTCGGCCGCGGCGCGCCAGGCCCAACGTGGGTTCCACAGCATGGCGCGGGCCAGCGCCACCAGGTCGGCCTGGCCGTTGGCGACGATGTCTTGTGCCTGCGCCGGCTCAGTGATCAGGCCCACGGCCATCACCGCCATGCCGGTGCCGCGTTTGATTTGCTCGGCCAGATGCACCTGGTAGCCCGGCTTGAGTGCGATGCGCTGCTGGCCGGAGATGCCGGCCGATGAAACGTCGACCCAGTCGCAACCGCGCGCCTGCAATTCGTGGGCGAAGACGATGGCCTCATCAACCGTCCAGCTCGGCCGCCCGGTGTGTTCCAGCCAATCGGTGGCCGAGATGCGCACGCCCAGCGGCTTGGCCGCCGGCCAGGCGGCGCGCACCGCGTCAAACACCTGCAAGGGCAGGCGCATGCGGTTGACCAGGCTGCCGCCATAAGCGTCTTGGCGGCGGTTGGAAACGGGCGAGAGAAACTCGTGCAGCAAATAGCCATGGGCGGCATGCAGCTCCAGGGCGTCAAGCCCCAGGCGTTCGGCACGCTGCGTGGTGGCCACGAAATCGGCCACCACCTGGGCCATGTCGGCCTCGTTCATGGCGCGCGGCGCTTGCTCGTCTTCTCGGTGCGGCACGGCACTGGGCGCCAGCGCTTGCCAGCCACCGGCCTGCAACGCGATCTGCTGGCCACCGAGCCAGGGCGCGGCGCTGCTGGCCTTGCGCCCGGCGTGGCCGATCTGCATGCCGATGGCGCCTTGCGCATGCGGGCGAACGGCGTGCAACACGCGCGCCAGTGCCGCTTCACAAGCATCGTCATACAGCCCCAGGCAGCCTGGTGTGATGCGGCCTTCACCGTTCACCGCCGTGGCTTCGATGAAGGTCAGCGCCGCGCCGCCTTGCACCAGTTGGCCGAGGTGGATCACATGCCAATCGGTGGCGCAGCCTTGCTCGGCCGAGTACTGGCACATGGGCGAGACGATGATGCGGTTGGCCAACTGCAAGCTGCGCAAGGCGAAGGGTTGGAACAGGGCGCTCTGGGTGGGCATGGCGGTGCAGTTTGCGGTTTGATGGGCGAAGCGCCATGCTATCTTCGCCCGCTCAGACCGCCGTGTTGCGGCTTGACCGACAAGCAATAACCAACGAGCAACCCATGAGCTACGACATCGATCTTTCCGGCCGCGTGGCCTTCGTCACCGGCGCCTCCAGCGGCTTGGGGGCGCAGTTCGCGCGCACGCTGTCGCGCGCCGGGGCCGGCGTGGTGCTGGCCGCCCGCCGCATGGAGCGGCTGAAGACCCTGCGCGCAGAACTTGAAGCCGAGGGCGGCGACGCGCACGTGGTGGAACTCGATGTGACCGACCGCGACAGCATCAGCTCCGCCGTGGCGCACGCCGAAACCGAGATGGGCACGATCGACATCCTGGTCAACAACTCCGGCGTCGGTGCCTCACACAAGCTGGTGGACGTGACGCCCGACGACTACGACCACATCATGAGCACCAACACCCGCGGCGCTTTCTTCGTGGCGCAAGAAGTGGGCAAGCGCATGATCGCGCGCTCGCTCGGCGCCGCACCAGGCACCTTCACCGGCGGGCGCATCGTCAACGTGGCGTCGATGGCTGCCTTGCGCGTGGTCTCGCAGATCGGCGTTTATGCCATGAGCAAGGCCGCGGTGGTGCACATGACGCGCGCCATGGCGCTGGAATGGGGGCGTTACGGCATCAATGTGAACGCGCTGTGCCCGGGCTACATCGACACCGAAATCAACCACGAGCATTGGCAGACCGAGGCCGGCAAAAAGCTGATGAACATGCTGCCGCGAAAGCGCGTGGGCGAGCCGGCCGATCTGGATTCAGCGCTGATGATGCTGTGCGCCAACGAAAGCCGCTTCATCAATGGCGCGGTGATCTCGGCTGACGATGGTTATGGGGTTTGAGCAAACATGAGCTTGCGTGTGCTCTCGCCGCTTGAGGCGCGCGTTTTGGGCGTGCTGGTGGAAAAGCAGCACACGGTGCCCGACAGCTACCCGCTTTCATTGAACGCACTGACGCTGGGCTGCAACCAGAAAACGGCGCGCGAGCCGGTGCTGAACGCCAGCGACGATGAAGTGCTGGCCACGCTGGACAACCTGCGCGCCTTGAGCCTGGTGTTTGAAGGCAGCAGCGGGCGCGTGCCGCGCTTCGAGCACAACATGGGCCGCGTGCTGGGCGTGCCGTCGCAATCGGTGGCGCTGCTGGCCACGCTCATGTTGCGCGGGCCGCAGACCTCGGCCGAACTGCGCTTGCACAGCGAGCGGCTGCACCGCTTTGCTGACATCTCGTCGGTCGAAGCTTTCCTCGACGAACTGGCCACAAAGGAACCCGCCAAGGTGGTGAAGCTGGCCCGTGCGCCGGGGGCGCGCGAGGCGCGCTGGGCGCACCTGTTGGGCGGTGAGGTGGCGCACGAAGCGTTCGCTGCGGCGTCGGGGGAGCAGGGCGTGAGCCTGTCCGAACTGGGGGCGCTGAAGGCCGAGCTGAACCGGCAAGCGGCTGATCTGGAACGTTTGAATGCGCTGGTGCAGCACATGGCGCGCGAACTGGGCATCAACCCGTCAACTTGAACACCCATGCGCTTCGATCTGCCCGACGACAAGAAGTTGGTGTACGAAAGCCTGATCCCCATCCGCTGGGGCGACATGGATGCCATGGGCCACGTGAACAACACGGTGTACTTTCGCTTCATGGAAGTGGTGCGGCTCGATTGGCTGCAAAGCATCGGCGCGCAGCCCAACCCCTTGGGCGAATGCCCGGTCATCGTCAACGCCTTCTGCAACTTCATCAAACAACTGGAATACCCGGGCACGCTGCGCGCGCGCCACTATGTGGCCCAGCCCGGGCGAACGAGTTTTGAAACCTACATCACGCTCGAACGGGCTGATGAACCCGGCACCGTCTATGCCAGCGGCGGCGCCACCACGGTGTGGGTGGATTTCCCAAAGGGCCGCTCCGCGCCGCTGCCGCAGTGGGTGCGCGATCTGCTGGTTTGAATCTCAAGCCTTGAGCAGTTTGTTCACCAGTTCTGGTGTGCTGGCCGCGCCCACCTTGCGCATGAGGCGCGCGCGGTAGACGTCGACCGTGCGCGGGCTGATCAGCAGCCGCTTGCCGATCAGCTTGCTGGTCAGGCCTTCGATCAGCAGTGCGGCAATCTCGCGTTCGCGTGGCGTCAAATCAAGCTTCAGCGCGCGCTGCGAAGACAGGTCTTCGAAGGCCCAGATGCCGGCCGCATGCGGCGCACGCGGGTCCAGCGCGCGCCCGCTCACGTGGCACCAAAACAGCTCGCCGGCGCGCGCGCCACTCAGGCGCTTCATCACGCGCTCGTCTGCATAGCGGCCACTGCGGTCGAGGCTGGCGGCGATGCGCGCACCGGTGCGTTCAAACTCGGCCGGCGTGGGGTACAGCAGCTCGAACGATTGGCCGACGAGCGCTTCAGCCTCGGCACCAAACATTTCCCTGCACAGGCGATTGGCCGCCATGATCTGGCGGTTGCGCGACAGCACCAGGCCGATTGGCGCCAGCTCGAATGCGGTGCGGTAGTCCAGCTCGGGTGTCATTCAAATCAGCGCGTAGGTTGCGGTTGAATGCGCCGCCAATTGCCCGCTGGCGCTGAACAACTCCACCTCGCCGTAGACCAGGTTCTTGCCCATGCGCAGCACGCGGCCCACCACCCTGGCCGGGCCGCTGCCTGCGGGCACGGGCCGCAGAAAACTGGTTTGCAACTGCACCAAGGTCATCGGCCTGAAGCTGCCGAGCTGGCTGATGATGGCCAACAGCATGGCGGTGTCGGCCGCGGCCATCATGGTCTGGCCGCACAGCACACCGCCGGCATGCATATGCTTGTCGGCCAGTGGCAGTGCCAGCGTCACTTCACCGGGCGTGGCGGCAACGAGCTGCAAGCCCAGTTCAACCACCCAGGGTGCGAGCAGCGTGCTCAGGGTTTCGTGCAAGGGCGTGAGGTCAACGGGCAGCGGTGCGGTCATGGCAGCGGCGCACGCGGCGCTCAAGGGTTGGGTGAGAGGCGGGATAGTCAATTTTACGTAATGGCTACGTACGCGGTTACGTAGTACGCTCGCGGCGCTTCGAACCCACCCGCTGAACCCACAAGGTGTGAACCCATGAACAAAGTCTTTCCCAGTGCCGCCGCTGCCCTGCAAGGGGTGGTGAAGGATGGCCAGTTGCTCGCTGTCGGCGGCTTCGGCCTGTGTGGCATACCTGAAGCGTTAATCGCCGCCCTGCGCGACACCGGCGTGAAGAACCTGACCGTCATCTCCAACAACGCCGGGGTCGATGGTTTTGGCCTCGGCCAGTTGCTGGAAACGCGCCAGATCAAGCGCATGATTTCCAGCTATGTGGGTGAGAACAAGGAGTTCGAGCGCCAGTATCTGGCCGGTGAACTCGAACTCGAATTCACGCCGCAAGGCACGCTGGCCGAGAAGCTGCGCGCGGGCGGCGCCGGCATTCCGGCCTTCTTCACCAAAACCGGCGTGGGCACCGTGGTGGCCGAGGGCAAGGAGCTGCGCGAATTCGACGGTGAAACCTATGTCATGGAACGCGCGCTCATGCCCGACGTGGCGCTGGTGAAGGCGCATGTGGCCGACAAGTCGGGCAACCTGCGTTTTCGCCTGACGGCCCGCAACTTCAACCCGGCCGCGGCCATGGCCGGCAAGCTGTGCATCGTTGAAGTGGAAGAGGTGGTGGAGGTGGGCGAACTCGCGCCCGACGACATCCACCTGCCCGGCATTTACGTGCATCGCATCGTGCTCAACAGCAAGCCCGAGAAGCGCATCGAGAAGCGCACCATCACCGAACGCAAGGGAGTCTGACCATGCCCTGGACCCAAGACCAAATGGCCGCCCGTGCGGCGCATGAATTGCAAGATGGCTTCTATGTGAACCTGGGCATCGGTATGCCCACGCTGGTGGCCAACCATGTGCGCAGCGACATCGAGGTCTGGCTGCAAAGCGAGAACGGCATGCTGGGCATCGGTGCCTTCCCCACCGAAGACGAAGTCGACGCCGATCTCATCAACGCCGGCAAACAGACGGTCACCACCATCAAGGGCAGCAGCATCTTCGGCAGCCACGACAGCTTTGCCATGATTCGCGGCGGCAAGATCAATCTGTCGATCCTCGGTGCGATGCAGGTCAGCGAGAAGGGCGACCTGGCGAACTGGATGATCCCGGGCAAGATGGTCAAGGGCATGGGAGGTGCGATGGATCTGGTGGCCGGCGTGAAGCGAGTGATCGTGCTGATGGAGCATGTGGCGCGGCGCAAGGACGGCGGCTTTGATCTGAAGATCTTGCCGCAATGCACGCTGCCGCTCACCGGCAAGGCGGTGGTCGATCGTGTCATCACTGATCTTGGCGTGTTTGATGTCGTGCCTGAAGGGCTGAAGCTGGTCGAGTTGGCGGCCGGTGTCACCCGTGAAGAGGCCCAGGCCAAGACCGGGGTGCCGCTGAAGTAGCCACGTTGGCCGGCGCCGTGTTCCGCCCGGGCTCACGCTGGCCAAGCTTGCTCGCCGTGCCAGCGCTGCTGGCCGCTTGCGCGCAGCCGCTGGCCCCACCGGTTCAGCCCGAGGCGGCGTCGGGTTGGCAAGACAAAGCCGAGGTCGCGGCCAGCCGATTCATGGTGGCCGCGGCGCACCCGCTGGCCACCCAGGCCGGGTTGCAGATGCTGCAAGCCGGCGGTTCGGCAGTGGACGCTGCCGTGGCGGTGCAGATGGTGCTGGCGCTGGTGGAGCCGCAGTCCAGCGGCATTGGTGGCGGCGCTTTCATGCTGCACTGGAATGGCCAGCGCGTGCAGGCCTACGACGGCCGCGAAACGGCGCCGGCCGCGGCCACCGAGCGCTTGTTCATGCAAGCCGATGGCCAGGCCATGCCTTTTGCTGCGGCAGTGGGCAGCGGCCGCGCCGTGGGCGTGCCCGGCGCGGTGCGCATGCTCGAAGCCGCGCACCAGGCGCACGGCCGCTTGCCTTGGGCCCGGCTGTTCGAGCCTGCCTTGGCGC
>JAYUHT010000571.1:0-3187 GCA_043766725.1 Burkholderiales bacterium
ACATTGTTGTATTAGAACTCAGGAACTGGCTATGAAATTTTTTTCCTTACCTACTGTCATTTGCGCGCTGTTACTAGCGTTGTGCACAGTGTCAAACGCCGCCGATTTCCCCACGCCTAAAGAAGGCAGCTGGGTCGTCAAAGACTTTCGCTTTCATACTGGCCAGGTATTGCCTGAGCTGCGGCTGAACTACACAACGGTAGGCGACCCCACAGGCGAGCCCGTACTGGTGCTGCACGGCACCACCGGCTCGGGCACCGGCATGCTCAGCCCCACCTTTGGCGGCGAGCTGTTCGGCCCGGGCCAGCCGCTCGATGCCGCGCGCTACTACATCATCCTGCCCGACGCCATCGGCACCGGTGGCTCAAGCAAGCCCTCAGACGGCCTGCGCGCGGCGTTCCCGAAGTACAACTACGACGACATGGTCGATGCCCAGTACCGGCTGGTGACCGAGCACCTGGGTGTGAAGCGGCTGCGTTTGGTGATCGGCAATTCGATGGGTGGCATGCAGACCTGGATCTGGGCGCAGAAGTACCCGCAGATGATGGATGTGGCCGTGCCCATGGCCAGCCTGCCCACCGCCATGTCAGGCCGCAACTGGATGCTGCGCCGCCTCATCACCGACAGCATCCGCACCGACCCCGAATGGCAAGGCGGCAACTACATCAAGCAGCCGCGCAGCTTGCAGTTTGCCTCCACGTATTACGGCTTGGCCACCAACGGCGGCAACCAGGCCCTGATGCGCATGGCGCCCACGCGTGCGCAGGCCGATTCGCTGCTGAACCAAAGGCTCAGTGCGACGTTCGCGGGCGACGCGAATGACCACCTCTACCAATGGGAATCGTCGGGCGACTACAACCCCGCGCCGGGGCTGGAACGCATCACGGCCACGCTGCTGGCCATCAATTCGGCCGACGATGAACGCAACCCGCCCGAGTTGGGCATCCTGGATCGAGAAATCAAACGGGTGAAGAACGGCCGCGTGCTGCTCATTCCGGGCAGCGACCAGACCGCCGGCCACGGCACCACCGGCCAGGCCAAATGGTGGAAGGGTGATTTGGCCGAGCTGCTGCGCACCGCGCCCAAGAGCAGCCGCTAACCTGAAGCGTTAACCATGAATGTGCTGACCACGCCGCTCACGCTGACGGGCCAGCACACCACCCTGGTGCCGCTGGCACCCGCTCATCTGGAAGGTTTGCAAACCGCCACGCGCGACGGCGAACTGTGGAAGCTCTGGTACACCGCCATCCCTGCGCCCGAAGGCATGGCCGCCGAAATCGAACGCCGCCTGGGCTTGCAGGCGCAGCACGCCATGCTGCCGTTCACGGTGCTCGATGCGCAAGGCCAGGTGGCTGGCATGACGACCTACATGAACGTTGACAACACGCACCGCCGCGTTGAGATCGGCTCCACCTGGTACTCCAGGCGCGTGCAGCGCACACCCTTGAACACCGAATGCAAGCGCATGCTCTTGAGCCATGCGTTCGACACGCTGCAATGCATTGCGGTCGAGTTCCGCACGCACCGCTTCAACACCCAAAGCCGCAACGCGATTGAACGCCTGGGCGCGCAGCTCGACGGCATCTTGCGTTCGCATCAGCGCGCCAGCAACGGCAGCCTGCGCGACACCGCCGTGTACAGCATCACCGCGGCCGAATGGCCCACGGTGCGCGCGCACCTCGACTTCCAGCTTGAACGAGCGCGCTGAGATCTGAACCCAGCGCGCCCGCGTCAGCTCAAGGCTTCACGCCCCTGGCGATGACGATCTGCTCCATGTCGGCGTACTGCACCAGGAACCGCCGGTTGGTGTAGGCCAGGTCCACCAGCCCCGAGCCCGGGTTCTGCGTGGCCGCGCTGTGGATGATGCGCGGGCGCGACGGCGTGTAGTACACGTTCAGGTTGTCGGTGGACTTCTTCTTCGCCGTGGGCGAGCCACCGTCGATCAGGATGGCGCGGTCGATGCCGGCATCAGACGTGTAGACGTTGAACGTGTCGGCGCCGTCCAGGCCGTTGATGCGCAGCGTTTCGAAGTTTGTGTAGTTGCGCAGCGTCAGCAGCGGCGTGCTGCCCGTTGCCGGCAGCAGCTTCAGGAACGGGTCGGCATCGGTGCCCAGCGCGGCCATGTTGATGGTGAACACGTCCACCGCGTTGGTGCCCGTGAAGGCCAGGGTGTCGGTCTCGGTGGAGCCCGGTACGTTGCCCACCGCTTCGAGCGTTTGCACGTTGCTGAAGTCAACCAAGGTCACACCCGGCACACTGAGTTGCCCGCCTGCGGCCACGCCCGAAGAGGCGAAGGTGATGGCTTCGCTGGTGCCCAGCACACCGTTGTAGGTGATGCTGTTCGCCCCGCCCTTGGCATCCAGACTGGTGCGTTCCACGCCGCTGCCGTTGACGGTCTTGGTGCCCAGGATCACGGTCTGGCCCGTGATCACGAAGGCATCGTTGCCCGCCCCACCCACCAGCACCATGCGGTCGCCCAAGGCCGAGGCTTGCGCGCCACCGTTGAAGTTGATCACCGCAAACGGGCTCAAGGCCATCTCCGGCAGCAGCGTGAAGACATCGTCGCCGCCCAGGCCTTCGAGCGTGAGCGTCTCGATGTTCAACGCCCCCACCTTCACGCGTGCGTTCAAACTCACCAGCGCCGTGGCGTCCACGCTGAAGCTGTCGTTCAGGGCGGTGCCGTTCAGCACCAGCGTGTCGGCGCCGCCCAGGCCATCGGCGCGCACCAGGCCCGCACCCAGGTTCTGGTAGCTGATCGCCAACAGCGCGTTCACAGCCAGCGTGCCGGCCTGGTCGGTCCCGCCCGGGCTGTGCACGATCACATCCGCCCCGCCAGTGCCCAGCACGGTGAGGGTGTCAGCGTCGTTCTGGCCGTCGTAGACCAGCGTCTCGATCTGCGAGATCACCACCGGCGAACTCAACGAAGTCAGATCCAACACACCGCCGTCCGCCGCATTCGGCGTGTAGACCGCGATCTCGGCGCCTGCGCCGGGTGTTGACACCACCAGCCGGTCGCCCACGGCGGTGGGCTCACCGCCGTTGATGGCCACGTCCACGTCCCACACCGCGCCATTGGGTGCCGGTGTGGTGAGCGCGACTTCATCGCTGCCCGCCAGCGCATTCACGGTCAGCGCAGACACGTTGATGAACAGCAACTCCGGCCCGCTGTTGACCGAGACGGTGAAGT
>JAYUHT010000572.1:0-8421 GCA_043766725.1 Burkholderiales bacterium
CGTCTGAAGAAGTCATCACCGACATCGCGCGCCAGGAGCTGCGCAGCTACAAGCAGTTGCCGAAGAATTTCTACCACATCCAAACCAAGTTCCGCGATGAGCGGCGGCCCCGTTTCGGTGTGATGCGCGGGCGCGAGTTCACCATGAAGGACGCCTATTCGTTCGACCGCGACCAGGCCGCTGCACTGCGCAGTTATCAGCAGATGTTCGAGGCCTACCAGCGCATCTTCGATCGCCTGGGCTTGACGTATCGCGCCGTGGCGGCCGACACCGGCGCCATCGGTGGTGACGCCTCGCATGAATTTCAGGTGATCGCCGACACCGGCGAAGATGCCATCGCCTTCTGCCCTGCCAGCGACTACGCCGCCAACGTTGAATTGGCCGAGGCACTGCCCTTGCTGGCACAACGCGCCGCGCCCGCGCAGGCCTTGGTGAAGACGCCCACGCCGGGCAAGGCCACCTGCGAAGATGTGGCCGCGCTGTTGGGCGTGCCCTTGCAGCAAACAGTGAAGTCCCTGGTGCTGGCGACCGAGGAAAAGAATGCGGCGGGTGATGTGGTGAAGACCACCGTGGGGCTGCTGCTGGTGCGTGGCGACCACTCGCTCAATGAAGTCAAGGCCGGCAAGATAGAGGGCCTGAAGGGCGGCTATCGCTTCGCCACCATTGCCGAGATCGACAGCCACTTCGGCTGCAAGCCCGGCTACCTGGGCCCTATCACAACCGTCAAGCCCGTCAAGGTGGTGGCCGATCGAACCGTGGCACGCATGAGCGACTTCATCTGCGGCGCGAACGTGGTGGACTTCCACTTCACCGGCGCCAACTGGGGCCGCGACCTGCCCGAACCCGACCTGGTGGCTGACTTGCGCAACGTTGTGGCGGGCGACCCGTCGCCCGATGGTCAGGGCACATTGGCCATCCAGCGCGGCATCGAAGTGGGCCATGTCTTCTATCTCGGCACCAAGAAGTACAGCGTGCCCATGAACGCAAACTTTCTCGATGAAAACGGCAAGCCGCAGCCGATGGAAATGGGCTGCTATGGCATCGGCGTCACACGAATTTTGGGCGCGGCGATCGAGCAGGGGCATGACGAGCGCGGCATCCTGTGGCCGGACTCCATGGCGCCGTTCAGCGTGGTGATCTGCCCGATCGGCTACGAGCGCAATGAACAGGTGCGTACCGCTGCCGACCAGTTGTACGCCGAGCTGTTGGCCCTGGGCCTGGACGTGTTGTTAGACGACCGCGGCGAACGCCCCGGCGCCATGTTCGCCGACTGGGAATTGATCGGCGTGCCGCAGCGCGTGGTGGTTGCCGAGCGCGGCCTCAAGCAAGGCCAGCTTGAGCTGCAAGGCCGGCGCGAGGCGCAGGCCACGGCCGTGGCGGTGGGCGCTGTTGCGGCGTTGCTGAAGGCACGCATCCAGGCATGACACCGGGCCCCTGCGCAAGGGGCCTGGCGCGGCGTGCCGTGCTGCGCGTGGCCTGCGGCGCGGCCGCGCTGCTGGCGCTGCCTGGCGCGCAGGCCGGCGCACAACTGGAAGAGCCGCTGGCCGACAAGGTGCGCGGCGCGCTGGCCGCCGCGGTGTCCGATGGTGCCCCGCCGCGCGTGACCTTCGAACGCATCGACGAACGCATTGAATACCTGCGCTGGCTGGCTGCCATGAGCGAGCGGCTCAAGCGGCGCAAGAGCGAGTTGCAAACGCGCGTCGAATTTCTCGAAGCGCTTTGGTACGAAAGCAAACGCGCCGGGCTGGAGCCCGCATTGGTGCTCGGCCTGATTCAGGTTGAGAGCGGTTTTCGCAAGTACGCCATCAGCCATGCCGGCGCGCGCGGCTACATGCAGGTCATGCCGTTTTGGGCGCGGGTGCTGGGCGCGGGCGATGCCAGCCGGCTGTTCCACATGCAGACCAACCTGCGCTTTGGCTGCGTCATCCTGCGCCACTACCTGGATCGTGAAAACGGTGACCTGTTCATGGCGCTGGGCCGCTACAACGGCAGCCGCGGGCGGCCCGAATACCCGAACGCCGTGTTGGGCAACCGCAAGCAGTGGCTGGTGGCCACCGCACCGCAAGCCGCCAGCAGCGCGGCGCGGTGAACAGCTTCAGCCACCCTGGCGCAGGCCCTGCCACGCCTTGGGCGCGGCACCGGCGATACCCAGGGTTTGCAGCAACCGCTCCACGGTGTCGTTCACCAGGTCTTCGATGCTGGCCGGGTGGTTGTAGAACGCCGGCAGCGGCGGGAAGATGACGCCGCCCATTTCGGTCACCGCCGTCATGTTGCGCAGGTGAGCCAGGTTGAGCGGCGTTTCGCGCACCACCAGCACCAGGCGGCGGCGCTCTTTGAGCATCACATCGGCCGCGCGGGTGAGCAGGTTGTCACCCAGGCCGTGGGCGATGGCCGCCAGGCTGCGCATCGAGCACGGCGCCACCACCATCGCCGCGGCATCGAAGCTGCCGCTGGCAATGCAGGCGCCAATGTCGCCGCAAGCGTGCACCTGGTCGGCATGCGCTTCCAGTGCGGCACGATCCAGGCCGAGTTCATGGTGCGCATTGAGCACACCTGCCGGCGTGACCACCAGGTGCGTGTGCGCGCCCAACTCGCGCGCGCGCTGCAGGAGCTTCAAACCGTAGATCGAGCCGGTGGCGCCGCTGATGCCCACCACCAGCCGGGCGTTCATTTCAGCCGGCTTTCACAGCCTGCTGCAGCTCGCCGCTTTGGTACATCTCGGTCATGATGTCCGAGCCGCCGACGAATTCGCCGTTCACATAGAGCTGCGGAATGGTCGGCCAGTTGGCATAGCTCTTAATGCCCTGGCGAATGTCGTCGTCTTCGAGCACATTCACCGTGAACAGGTCGTTCACGCCACAGGCTTGAAGCACCTGCACCGCGCGGCCGGAAAAACCGCACATCGGGAACTGTGCGTTGCCTTTCATGAACAACACCACACGGTGGCCTTTAACCAAATCATCAATCTGCTTGTGCACGTCGCTCATGTCTTTGTCTTCAAGTGATTTATCCAGCGCAGCGTTATACGGCAAAGCGCTCCCAGCGGCCGCAGCCACAGCACAAAGCCCGCCAGTCTGTGGGACTGGCCCGGATTCGCAAGTGGCCTAAAAGCTGTAGCGAACGCCTAGCTGAAGCAACGGCGTCAGGCGCATCTCGCGCAGGGCGTCATCGAGGCTGCGGTTGCCGCCCAGGGTGCGGCCCAGACGAATGACGTTGCCGCTGTTTTGCGCCAGCAGGCCAAAGTCGGCCGAGAAACTGAAGCGCCCGTCTGTGCCGCGGCCGGTGTAGCCCAGCCCAAGGTAGGGTTGGGTGGCCGTGGCGTCGTTGCCGTCAGCCAGCAGGCCCAGCGTGCCGGTGTTGGCAAGGCTCAAACTGCCGACGCTGCCCCGCGTGGGCACCGCCAGGTCGGCCAGGCTGACGCCCGGGGCGCGCAGCAGAACGCCACTGGAGGCACGAAACCCATCGCCCAGGCCAAGCCGGCGCAGGTTCAAGAAATAGTCGCCCATCACCAGGGCCGACGGTGCGGCGGGGGCTGCAGCCGGCGCCCAGGCCCATGGGCTGGAAAGCGGGGTGGGCGCGGTGCTGGCCATGCCCAGCCGGATGCGCGGTTGAATCTGCTGCCACATCGGCGCTTCAATGCCTAGACCGGCCGCAGCCTGACAGGCCAGCGCGGCGAGCATGCTTGAGATGAAGACCCAGCCTTGCCGTGTTTTCATGACATCAACCCCTTTCAGGCCTGTGCCCAACGCACCGGGTGTGCTTCATCCTATGCCGCAACAGGGCAGGGTGGACAACAAATTAGCGTTGAATATCCCACCTATTCCTCGCGCTGAATGCCCACGTTCTATAGGGGGTGTGGCGCAGGCGCGTCGTTGCTGTGCCGCGCGCCGGTGGCCCGCTGCGCAGCGCTGCATCGGTCCAGCCCGGCCAGGTCACCCCGCGTGCCCACGGCTGCCAAGCCGGCTTCGGCCATCAAGCCCACCACTGCTGCGGCTTGGCCAGCGCCATGCTCAACCAGCAAGCGGCCCTGCCCACGCAGGTGCAAGCCGGCGCTGGCGATGATGAGTTTCAAGTCATCCAGCCCCGCCGGCCCGCTGACCAAGGCCTGGCGCGGCTCATGGCGCAATGCTTCAAGGTGTGCGTCGGCTTCAGCCACGTAGGGTGGGTTGCTGAGCACCAGATCAAACACCTCGCCGGCCACGGCCTGCCACCATGAACCCAGCCGAAAGGTGATGGCCAGGCCCAAGCGTTGGGCGTTGGCTTGGGCCACCTCAAGTGCGGCGGCGCTGGCATCGGTGGCGAGCACCCGAGCGCCAGGCCAGGCCCGCTTGATGGCCAGGGCGATGGCGCCGCTGCCAGTGCCCAGGTCGAGCACCTTCGGGGCCGCTATGTGTGGCGGGCCTTGAAGCAGCTCAAGTGCCCAATCGACCAAGGTTTCGGTGTCAGGCCTCGGCACCAGCACGGCGGGGCTCACGGCCAGCGTGAGGCCATGGAATTCGCGCTCCCCCGTCAGGTATGCCAGCGGCACACCGTGTGCGCGCCTGTCGCAGTTGGCGATGAAGGACTGAAAGGCCAAGGGCTCAAGCACCGCATCGTCATGCGCCAGGAGCCAGGTTCGCGGCCGGCCTATTTGGTGGCCAAGCAGCACGCATGCATCCAGCCGTGCCAGCCCGAATGCGCGGGCCTGGATCAGGGCATGGGCCACGGTCAACTTCAAGCCCCCGCCTCCAGCGCAGCCAGCTGCTCGGCCGCGCGTTCAGCTTGCAGGGCGGCCACCACATCGTTGAGGTCACCGTCCATGATCTGTGCCAGCTTGTACAGTGTCAGGTTGATGCGGTGGTCGGTCAGCCGGCCCTGCGGGAAGTTGTAGGTGCGAATGCGGTCGGAGCGGTCGCCGCTGCCGACCAGGCCTTTGCGCGTGGCCGCTTCCTTGGCGGCGCGTTCGCTGCGTTCCTTTTCGTGCAAACGCGCGGCCAGCACGGCCATCGCCTTGGCCTTGTTGCGATGCTGGGAGCGGTCGTCCTGGCATTCGGCCACCAGCCCCGTGGGCAGGTGGGTGATGCGGATCGCGCTGTCGGTCTTGTTCACATGCTGGCCACCGGCGCCGCTGGCGCGAAAGGTGTCGATGCGCAGGTCAGCGGCCTTGAGCGTGACCTCGGCGCTTTCTTCCGGTTCGGGCATCACCGCCACGGTGCAGGCACTGGTGTGGATACGGCCCTGCGCTTCGGTGACGGGCACCCGCTGCACGCGGTGGCCGCCGGACTCGAAGCGCAGCTTGCCGTAAACGCTCTCGCCTTCAACACGCAACACCAACTCCTTGTAGCCGCCCAGGTCGGAGGCGCTTTCGCTCATGACCTCGGTGCGCCAGCCTTGGCGTTCGCAATAGCGCAGGTACATGCGCGCCAGGTCGCCGGCGAACAGGCCCGACTCATCGCCGCCGGTGCCGGCGCGAATTTCCAGGAACGCCGGGCGCTCGTCATCAGGGTCGCGCGTCAGCAGGGCCAGGTGCAAGTGGGCCTGCAAGCGCGCCAGATCGGCGCCGGCGGCGCTGAGTTCCTCACGCGCCATCTCGGCCATCTCGGGCTCGGCCAGCATCTCCTGCGCGGCCTGTTGGTCGCGTTCGCGCTGTTCATATTGCCGGTACAGGCCCACCAGTTCGGCCGCCGCGGCCTGCTCGCGCATCAGGCTGCGGTAACGATTCAGATCACCGGCCACGCGCGGGTCGGCCAGGCTTGCGTCCAGTTCGGCCAGGCGCATGCTCAAGCGTTGCAGTTGCAGGCGCAGCGTGTCTTTCATGAGGCAGGGTGGCGCGGCGCCGGTCCGGGCCGGCGCAGGGGTGTGTGGGGGAAGCTAACGGCCTTCGCCGTCAGGGTTGCGGGTGGCGTTGCGCAGGAACAGGCGCGACACGGTCTGTGCCAATTGGGCGCGCTGTGGTTCGTCGGCGGCGCGCAGCTCGGCCAGCGCGCCGTGTAGCATTTTCTGCGTCAGCCCGCGCGACAGCGCATCCAGCACAACTTCAATGTTTTCGCCACGCGCCAGCAGCTTGCGTGCGCGGGCCAGCTCGGCCGCGCGCCATTCGTCGGCCTGCTCGCCCAGGGCCTGGATCAGCGGCACATTGGCGCGCTGCCCAAGCCAATGCGAAAAGCTTTGCACGCCGGCGTCGATGATGGCCTCGGCCTGTGCCACCGCCGCTTGGCGCTTGGCGCCGGCACTTTGCACCAATGCTGACAGGTCGTCCACGGTGTACAGGTAGATGTCAGGCAGGCGCGCCACTTCGGGTTCGATGTCGCGCGGCACTGCCAGGTCGACCATCAGCATCGGCCGGCGGCGTCGTGCCTTGAGCGCACGCTCCACCGCACCCAGGCCGATGATGGGCAGCGAGCTGGCCGTGCACGACACCACGGCGTCGAACTCATGCAGCCGCGCCGGCAGCTCGGCCAGACGCAGTGCCTGCGCCGAAAAGCGGTTGGCCAGTTTTTCGCCGCGCTCCAGCGTGCGGTTGGCCACCGCCATGCTCTTGGGGTTGCGCGCCGCGAAGTGCGTGGCCACAAGCTCGATCATCTCGCCGGCACCCACGAACAGCACCCGCACCTCGTTCAAGTTTTCAAACAGTTCGGCGCACAGGCGCACGGCGGCGGCGGCCATGCTGATGGAGTGGGCGCCGATCTCGGTGGAGCTGCGCACTTCCTTGGCCACCGAGAACGAGCGCTGGAAGAGCTGGTGCAAGGTGGTGCCCAAGGTGCCGGCACCGTCGGCTTCGCGCACGGCCTGCTTCATCTGGCCCAGGATTTGCGGCTCGCCCAGCACCATCGAATCCAGCCCGCTGGCCACGCGAAAGGCGTGGCGTGCGGCCTCCTGGTCTTGCCGCAAGTAGGTGTGGCTGGCCAACTGGCTGGGGCCGACCTGGCCGTGCGTCGCCAGCCAATCCAGGCTCGGCTGCACCAAGCCACTGCTCTGACCGGCCTGCGTGGCCACGTAAAGCTCGGTGCGGTTGCAGGTGGAGAGCAGCGCCACCTCGGTGCTGCCGTGGCGCAAGCGCTGGCTCAAGGCGTGCAACGCGGGGGCCAGTTGTTCCGGCGCAAAGGCGAAGCGGCCGCGCACATCGAGTGGCGCGGTCGCGTGGTTCAGGCCCAAGGTGAACACCGACATGGGCGAATTATAAAATCCGCCTCTTTTTGGGCGCGCCATGGGTCTGCTGGAGGGGTTCTGGCATGTGCTGAACTTTGTGGTGGTGGCGCTGGTGGCAAGTTGCATCGCCGCCGCGTTGGCCAAGGCAGTGTGGCGGCGCGAACTGTCGGCCAAGCCTTTCGTTCGGCTAGCGGGGGCGGCCAGCGTGGCGGCGGTGCTGGCATTGGCTCTGGGCTGGCTGCTGCTGGGCCGCGACGGCCGCATGGGCAGCTACCTGGCCATGGTGTGTGCCATGGCGCTGGCCTTGGCCTGGGTAGCTTTCAGGCGTTAACTTCTTCGGGCGTGCGCATCAAGACTTCACCGCGCAGCGAGTGCGGGTAGGCCAGGGTGATGCGCAGATCAACCATCTGCCCCACCAGCCGTTGCGGGCCGGCAAAGTTAACGATGCGGTTGCATTCTGTGCGGCCCATCAGTTCGGGGCCGGCCACGCCGGGCCGCCGCGCCGCGCCTTCCACCAGCACGCGCTGCACCGTGCCCACGCGCTGTGCGCCGATGGCGCGTTGTTGCGCTTCGAGCCGGGCTTGCAGGCTTTGCAGGCGTTGCAGCTTGAGAGCATGGGGCGTGTCGTCGCGCAAGTTGGCCGCGGGTGTGCCGGGGCGCGGGCTGAAGATGAAACTGAAACTGGCGTCGAAGCCAACGTCTTCCACCAGCGCCATCATCTTGTCGAAATCGTCTTGCGTTTCACCGGGGAAGCCGACGATGAAATCACTGCCGATGCTGATGCCGGGTCGCACCGCGCGCAGCCGGCGCACGATGCTCTTGAACTGCAAGGCCGTGTAGCCGCGTTTCATGGCGCTGAGGATGCGGTCGCTGCCGTGCTGCACCGGCAGGTGCACATGGTTCACCAGTTGCGGGATGCGAGCGTAGGCGTCGATCAAACGCTGGCTGAATTCATTCGGGTGGCTGGTGGTGTAGCGGATGCGCTCAATGCCCGGCAAGGCGGCCACGCATTCAAGCATCAGGGCGAAGTCGGCCGCGTCACTGCCCGTATCGCCCACGCCACCGCGCCAGGCGTTGACGTTCTGGCCCAGCAGCGTCACTTCCTTCACGCCTTGGGCAGCCAGCCCAGCCACCTCGGCCAACACGCTGTCGAGCGGGCGGCTGACTTCTTCGCCGCGGGTGTAGGGCACCACGCAATACGAACAGTATTTGGAGCAGCCCTCCATGATGGAAACGAAGGCCGCTGCGCCTTCCACGCCCGCCGGTGGCAGGTGATCGAACTTTTCGATTTCC
>JAYUHT010000573.1:0-3182 GCA_043766725.1 Burkholderiales bacterium
ACTGCTGACGAACTGCTGCGCGTTGCCCAGCGCCAGGCGCTGCACGATGTCGGCGCGGGTGTGGTCGTCGGCGGTGGCGGTCAGCGCAATGCGCGGCACTGCAGGGAAGCGCTCGTGCAGCGTGCTCAGGCCCAGGTATTCCTCGCGAAAGTCGTGCCCCCACTGGCTGACGCAATGCGCTTCGTCGATGGCGATCAGGCTGAGCAGGCCGCGCTCGTGCAGGCTTTCCAGCATGCCCAGAAAACGCGGCGTGAGGATGCGTTCGGGCGCGGCGTACAGCAGCACCAGCGCACCGGACAGCATCTCGCGCTCGACCCGGCGCGCCGCGTCGTCGTCGAGCGTGGAATTCAAAAACGCGGCGTGCACGCCGGCTTCTTCAAGCGCACCCACCTGGTCGTGCATCAGCGCAATCAGCGGGCTGACCACGATCGCCACGCCTTGCCCGGCACGGTGGCGGGCAATCGCCGGCACCTGGTAGCACAGGCTTTTGCCGCCGCCCGTTGGCATGAGCACCAGGGCGTCGCCACCGCCCACCACATGCTGGATCACCGCGGCCTGGTGGCCGCGAAAGACCGGGTAGCCGAAGACCTGTTGCAGGATCGCGCCGGGGTCGGTGGCAGCGAGGGCGGCAGTGGGGGTGAGCATCAGCGCGGATTGTCGCCGTCAGGCCGCGAGGCAGTTGGCCCAGCGTTGCCGTAAGCTGCCTGACATGAACGAGCAAGCCATGGCCCTGGCGGCCAAATTGATCCGCAACTTCAACACGCCGCTGCGCGAGCACCTGTTGCGCGAGCCGCTGTACGACTCGCGCTACAGCGGCCTGAGCGAAGGCACCGCCGCGCGCAAGCTGGGCATCGGCGTGGACGTGGTGGCCCCGGGCAAGCGCGCCTGCCCGTATCACTTCCACCTGGCGCAAGAAGAGATGTTCATCGTGCTCGAAGGCAGTGGCCACCTGCGCGTGGCCGGCGAAATGCTGCCGCTGGTGGCGGGCGATGTGATCTTCATTCCGGCCGGGCCGGAATACCCGCACCAGATCATCAACACCTCAGACGCGCCGCTGCGCTACCTTTCCCTGAGCACGCAAGAACGCCCCGAGGTCTGCGAGTACCCCGATTCGGGCAAGGTGGCGGCGTTCCCGGGTGGTGGCCGCAAGGGCTTCATCGCGCGCGAGGCCACCAATCTGGACTACTGGGACGGGGAGCCGTGAACGCACGACTTGGGAAAGCGTCGTCACACCTGCGGGGGCCGCCGCAAGGGCGATAGGCGCCGCTGCCCTGCTCGCTATCATTCCTGCCAACATCTTTCAGGAGCACAAACATGGCGTCGGTCAACAAGGTCATCCTCATCGGCAACCTCGGCAAAGACCCCGAGGTGCGCTACACGCCCAACGGCTCGGCCATCGCCACCGTCACCCTGGCCACCAGCCGGCAGTGGAAGAACAAGGAAAGCGGCGAGCGCCAGGAAGAAACCGAGTGGCACCGGGTGGTCTTCTTCGACCGCCTGGCCGAGATTGCGGGTGAATACCTGAAGAAGGGCAAGTCGATCTACGTTGAAGGCCGCTTGAAAACGCGCAAGTGGCAAGACAAGGAAGGCCAGGACCGCTACACCACCGAGATCGTGGCCAACGAGATGACCATGCTCGGCAGCAAGGATGGTGGCGGCGGAGCGGGTGACGAGGCCGGCGGCAGCGGCCAGGCCCCGGCCCGGCGCGAGGCCAGCGCACCGGCGCCGCGACCGGCGCCCAGCAAGCCGGCGGCCAAGTCGAGCACCGGCTTTGACGACATGGACGACGACATTCCGTTCTGAATACCCGCTAACACCTTGCTGCACCGGCCGCCCGTGGGCGGCCGGCTCGCTTTCAGGCCAGCGGGTTGCGGCCCGCTCAACATGGCGCCGCAGGGCGGCCGCAGCGGCGCCGCTTGGCAGTCCGTAAGATGAGCCCCCTCATCGAAGGAGCCCGACTTGACGACCGAACCTGCATTCATGAGCCGCCGCACCCTGGCCACGCTGGCGCTGGCCGTGCTGTCGTTGGCCAGCATCAGCCCCGCAGCGCAAGCCCAGGTGCGCAAAGACGCCGTGGTGTTGGCCATGACACTCGAACCACCCGGCCTTGACCCCACGGCCGGCGCGGCCAGCGCCATTGCCGAGGTGGTGCTGTACAACATTTTCGAAACGCTGACCAAGGTGAACGCCGACGGCAGCATCACCCCACTGCTGGCCGAAAGCTGGGCGGTGTCGCCCGACGTCAAGACCTACACCTTCAAGCTGCGGCCGGGCCTGAAATTCAGCAATGGCGAGGCCTGCGACGCCGCGGCGGTGAAGTTCAGTTTCGAGCGCGCCACGGCCGCCACCAGCACCAACAAAGACAAGGCGGTGTTCGCCAACTTCGAAGCGGTGCAAGCGCCGGATGCACGCACCGTGGTGCTGACGCTGAAGAACGCCAACCCCGACTTGCTGTTCCAGCTGGGCCAGGCAACGGCCATCATCGTCGAGCCCAAGAGCGCGGCGAGCAACAACACTCAGCCGGTGGGCACGGGGCCGTTCAAGCTCGAGAGTTGGGCGCGCGGCTCGGCCATCAACCTGGCGCGCTGGGACGGCTACCGCAACGCCGCCGGCGTGAAGATGAAGCGCGCCACCATTCGCTTCATCAGTGATGCCTCGGCGCAGGTGGCTGCGTTGCTGTCGGGTGACGTGGATGCCTTCCCGCGCGTGGCCGCAGCGCGCAGCCTGGAGCAGTTCAAGCGCGACAAGCGCTTTCAAATTCTGATCGGCGGTTCGCGCGCCAAGACGGTGGTGGCCATCAACAACAAGCGCAAGCCGCTTGATGACGTGCGCGTGCGCAGCGCCATCGCCGCGGCGATTGACCGCAAGGCCGTGGTCGAAGGCGCGGCCGATGGCTTTGGCGTGCCCATCGGCAGCTACCTCACGCCCGGCGCGCCTGGCTTCATCGACCTGACCGCGGTGAACAACTTCGACCAGGCCCGCGCGCGCGCCTTGCTGCACCAAGCCGGTGTGCAACTGCCGCTGGAGCTGGTGATGAAGCTGCCGCCCACGCCCTATGCGCGCCAGGGCGGCGAGGTGATTGCGGCGCAACTGGCCAAGGTGGGCATCATCGCCAAGATCGAGAACGTGGAATGGGCGCAGTGGCTGTCAGGTCATAGGCCTTCTGGCCGTACACGCCCGAC
>JAYUHT010000574.1:0-3178 GCA_043766725.1 Burkholderiales bacterium
AGCAGCCAGCCGCTGGGCTGGGTGTTGAGCCAGGTGTGGGACCGTTTCACCGACCGCCCGTTCTGGGCCAGCCAGCAGGCGCTGCGCCATGTGCGCGAAAACACTGATGTCGTGCTGTACCTCGTCAACGCCGCCGAAAGCCCGGCAGCAGCGGCCTATGTGGCCAGCGAGATGGAGTTACTGCAATGGTTAGGCAAGCCGGTGCTGGTGCTGCTCAACCAGATGGGCGCGCCGCGCGAAGCGGCGGCTGAAGGCGCTGAGCTTGAAGCCTGGCGCACGCAGCTCGCGCGTTGGCCGCTGGTGGCCGCGGTGTTGCCGATGGATGCCTTTGCGCGCTGCTGGGTGCAGGAACTCACGCTGTGGCGCGCCGTCGAGTCTGCCTTGCCGCCGCAGCGCCAGCCCGCCATGGCCCGGTTGCGCCAGGCCTGGCAGGCGCAGGCGCTGGCCCGCTTTGATCAAGCCATGGCGGCGCTGGAAGCGACGCTGCGCCTGGCCCAAGACTGGCGCGAACCCGTGGCCGGTGGTGCCGGCCTGCGTGAACGTTTGCGTGAACGTTCGCGCGAGTTGGCCAGCAGCCTGAAGCTGGGCGCCGCGCCGCCCGGTGCCGTGGTGCTGGCGCAGCAGGCGCTGGCCGAACGCATCGGCCGCGAGGTGCAGGCCGCCACGGCGCAGCTCATCGCGCTGCACGGCCTGCAAGGCGCGGTGCAGGGCATGATCCTTGAACGCCTGGCGCCGCTCACGCGTGTGCAAGAACGAGTGGATGAAGGCAAGGCCGCGTGGCTGGGTGGCCTGGTCACCGGCGCGCTGGCCGGGCTGAAGGCGGACATCGCCAGCGGCGGCCTCACGATGGGTGGCGGCGCGCTGGCCGGCGGCATCATCGGTGCGCTGGGTGCGGCCGGCGTGGCGCGTGGCGTGAACCTGGTGCGTGGCACCGAGCACAGCAGCGTCAGCTTGAATGAACAAGGCCTGCTGGAGCTGCGCCAGGCGCTGCTGCTGCGCTACCTGGCCGTGGCCCACTTCGGCCGCGGCCGCGGCGACTGGGTGCAAGGCGAGGCGCCGGCGCACTGGTGGCCGCTGGTGGTGCAAGCCAGCGCCACGCCGGCGCTGAAGTCGGCCGCGCTGGCATTGTTGGAACAGCTCTACCCCGGGCACGGTGCCGCCGCGCCCGACGCTTCAGGATCGCTTTAGCATCGGCACTCGAAACTGGAGAACGCGCATGAGAAAGACCGTCAAATCCATGGTCGACGAGGCCACCGCTGCCATCACCACCTACAGTGTGGAGGAAGCCGTGGCGCTGCACGGCCGTGAAGACGTGCAGTTCATCGACATCCGCGACGTGCGCGAACTTGAACGTGACGGCGTCGTGCCGGGCGCCTTCCATGCCCCGCGTGGCATGCTCGAATTCTGGGTCGACCCTGAAAGCCCGTACTTCAAACCGCTGTTTGCACAGGACAAGCACTTCGTGCTGTTCTGCGCCGCCGGCTGGCGCAGCGCGCTGGCCACCAAGACGCTGCAAGACATGGGGCTGCCCAAGGTGGCGCACATCGACGGTGGCTTCGGCGCCTGGAAGCAGGCCGGTGCGCCGGTGGCCGAGAAGGCTGAAAGGCCCCCCGGGCCGAAGCAGGTGTGAGATACCCTGTGTCAATCCGCGCGTTGCGGGCCGAGCGCCGGGCCGCTCCCAAGCCGGCCCCCGCCAGCCGCGAGACGCGGCTGGCACTCCGGCCGTCCATGCTCGCGCAGGCGAGCATGGAGTCACGGCCTACATTCCCCGCGGGGGATCGGCCGACGTACACGTCGGCCGAGGGGTAGTCAGTGAGCGTGAGCGACCTGGCCGCCTACCTGCGCATCCAGGCGCGCGCCAACCGGCTGGCCAACCACCGCCTGCACGCGGCCATGGCCGGGTTGACGCAGCAGGAATTTCATGCGCCGCGCACCTCGTTCTTTCCCAGCCTGGCTGGGACTTTGAACCACATCTTGGCGGTGGATCTGTACTACGTGGCGGTGCTGCATCGCCAGGCCAATCCGGCAGCCGTGTTCGATACCTTCGAGGCGGCCGACAGCATCGCCCCGTTGGCGCAACGCCAGGCGCTCAGCGACACGCGGCTGATCGACTATTGCGACGCGCTCGACGCCGCAAGCTGCAACGCCGACATCGACATTCAGCGCCGCGACCACATTCAACATGACCGCGTCGGCCACCTGCTGGCCCACCTGTTCAACCACCAAACGCACCACCGTGGCCAGGCCCACGCCATGTTGGCCGGCACCACGGTGGCGCCGCCGCAGCTCGATGAATTCATGATGCCCAGCGAGGCCCACTTGCGCAGCGCCGACATGGCCACGCTGGGCTGGAGCGAGGCCGCGGTTTACGGCTCACAGCTCTGAGGCGCTGAGTTCTGCGGCGCCCACACAAGGAACCCCATGCCGACGCTTCAATCCAAGCTCAGCCCGCGCAGCGAAGAATTCAAAGCCAGCGCCGCCGCCATGCGCGCGCTGGTGGACGACCTCAACGCCCAGTTGGCGAAGATCGCCCAAGGCGGCGGCGAGGTGTCTCGCGCCCGCCACCTGGCCCGCGGCAAGCTGCTGCCGCGCGACCGGGTGGAAATGCTGCTCGACCCCGACACGCCGTTCCTGGAAATCGGCGCCTTGGCCGCGCTGAACATGTACCCCGAGCGTGACGGCAAGGATGCCGCGCCGGGCGCGGGCGTGATCACCGGCATCGGCCGCATCAACGGCATCGAATGCGTGGTGGTGTGCAACGACGCCACCGTCAAGGGCGGCACCTACTACCCGATGACGGTGAAAAAACATCTTCGTGCACAGGAAATCGCGCGCGAGAACCAGCTGCCGTGCGTCTATCTGGTTGATTCCGGCGGCGCCAACCTGCCCAACCAAGACGAGGTCTTTCCCGACCGCGAACACTTCGGCCGCATCTTCTACAACCAGGCCAACCTCAGCGCCCTGGGCATTGCGCAAATCGCGGTGGTGATGGGCTCGTGCACGGCCGGCGGCGCCTATGTGCCGGCGATGAGCGACGAGACCATCATCGTCAAGAACCAGGGCACCATCTTCCTGGGCGGCCCGCCGCTGGTGAAGGCGGCGATCGGCGAGATCGTGAGTGCCGAAGACCTGGGCGGCGGTGACGTGCACACGCGGCTCTCCGGCGTGGCCGACCACC
>JAYUHT010000575.1:0-8405 GCA_043766725.1 Burkholderiales bacterium
GGACGTGGAAGGCCTTCTTCGGGTCTTCGGATGGCAGCACCTCCAGCGCCCAGGTGTCGGCGCCGACCATGGCCACGCCCAGCGAGGCCAGGTAGCGGGCACCCTCGATGCCCAGGCCGGGCTCGGTGCCGCCATAGCGCGCGTCTTCCTTGCCGATGAGCTTGGTCCAGCCGGTGTAGAAGATCACCACATCGCCGCTGCCAATCTTCATGTTGCCCTGGCGCGCCAAGGCGGCGTCAATTTCCTTGCGATTGAACGCCGTGCCCTCGGGCACTGGATCTTTGCCGGTCAGGCCCACCATGTCGAGGATGACGCCGCGCGTGGCAATGGGCGGCACGGTTTCGATGCCGTACTTCTTCAAGCCGCCGGCGGTGACGAAATCGGCACCCTTGACGCAGTTGTAGTAGACGCCGTCGATGCCGATGTGGCCCAGCCCGTCGATCTGGCTGCCGATGCCCACCCAGCCCATGATGATGTCGTCGTTGTAGTTGGTCTTGGTATCGCCCAGCGAGCGGCCGTATTCCTGGCCGGGCTGCAAGATGGTGACCGAGAAGGTGCGCGGTGGGAAGGCCGGTGTCTTGCTATTGGTTTCGATGCCCATGCGGATGGCCTTGCCGCGCTTGACCAGCTTCGACGCTTCCAGCGTCTTGGCCGCGCTCAGCGTGTTCAAGGCGCCGATCTGGTCATTCGGGCCGTACTTCGAGCGGTGGCAACTCTCGTAGGCTTGCGCCGACGCCGCCGTTGCGGCCAGCATCAAGGCGCCGGCCACGGCGCCGGCAAATGCGGTGGTGCACTTCATTTTTGAGTCTCCTGGTGATGCGCTCGGCGCGGGTTCGTGAGCTGCGCCAGCGGCCGAACGCTGTTTGCTGGCGAGCATTCAATGAGCAAGGTTGCCACGAGCTGTTCACCCCAGCCCACGGTGGCCAGGGTGTCGTCTTGGCGCAGCGCCTGGCAGCCGGGCTGCGGCAGCACGATGACATGCGGGGTGAGGGCCACGTTCCACGTTGGGTCGAACATGCGCAGGCGCAGCGCGCCGCCCTGTACCGGCGCGGCAAAGCGCAGCTCGAAGCTCAGGCGGATGCCGCGCTCGGCGTGGTCTTCGGCGCTCAGCGCGGCGGCCACTTCAAATTCAAGCGGCTCGGCCACGCCCACGGGCAAGGCCGAAATGAAGTCGCGATGCATGCGCATCAGCCGGTCGTTGCCGCGAGCAAATGCGGCCAGCTCGGTGGCATCGAGCTGGCCGTCGCGGTTGACATCGGCCGCCTGGCGGATTTGCGCGCTTGCCAGCGCATCAACCCACCACACCACGCGCAAGCCGATCAAGCCTTCGGTTTGCACTACCGGCTCGAACTGGTACGCGAAATGAAAATGCGGGTGGGCCCGTGCCGGCTGCGCGCTCAGGCCCCACAGCAGGGCGCACAGTGCCGCCAGCCTGCACCACAGCGCACAGCGGCTCATGCACTGCCCTTCGCATTGGCACCACGCTCGATGATGTACTGGCGCGCAAACATGGCCGTGCCATGCTGCACATCGGAGTGCGACATCAACACCGCCAGGCTTGTGCCTTGCAAGGCATGAATCACTTCACCCAGGCGCTGCGCCAGCGCCGGGGCCACGCCTTCAAAAGGTTCATCGAGCAGCAACAGCCGCGTGCCCACGGCCAGCGCGCGCGCCAACGCCACGAGTTTTTGCTGCCCGCCTGACAGCAGCAGCGCGCGGCGCTGGCGCATCTGTTCCACTTCAGGCAGCAGTTTGTAGGCCAGCGCGAGGCGCTCGCTTTGCTTCAACGTGGCGCTCACCCACAGCGGCAGCAGGATGTTTTCTTCCACCGTGAGCTGCGGCACCAGGCCGCGGTCTTCGGGCATGTAGCCCACGCCCAGCGCGGCGCGGCCGTGGCGCGGCACGTTGGCCAGGTCAGCCCCGGCAAAGTGGATGTGGCCGGCGCTGGCGCTCAGGTGGCCCATCACCGCGCGCATGAAACTGGTTTTGCCGGCGCCATTGCGCCCGGCCAGGCTGACCATCTCGCCTTCGTTCACATGCAGGCTCAGGTCGCGCAGCGCGGGCATGGCCTGGATGTGGGCGGCCAAGTTTTTCACTTCGAGCAGGGCTGTGGTCATGCGATGACCCCGCCGGTGACGTAGCGCTTCACCTCGTTGTTGGCCAGCACCTCGGCCGGAGTGCCATCGGCAATGACGCGGCCGCTGTAGAAGGCCAGCACGCGCTGCGAAAACTCGGCCACGATGTCCATGTCGTGCTCGATGAACACCACGGTGGCGGCCTCGCCGGCCAGGGCGTCCATCACGCGGCGCATGGCGGGGAACTTTTCGTCGGCGCTGACGCCCGAAGTGGGCTCGTCGAGCAACAACAGCTTGGGCCGCCGCGCCAGCGCCAGGGCGATGTCGAGCACCTTGCGCACGCCACCGGCCAGTTCGGCCACCGGGCGTTGAGCGTCACCGCTCAAACCAAATCGCGCCATCAGTTGTTCGGCACGTTCGCGCTGCGCGGCACCGTTCGCCGGCCGCCACAGTGAGGGCGCACCCTGCGCCGCGGCCACCGCCACCAGCAAGTTGCTTTGCACGGTTAACTCCAGGCACAACTGCGGGATCTGGAACGAGCGGCAAATGCCCATGGCCGCGATTTCGCGGTGGCTCATGGCGGTGATGTCGCGGCCTTCGAGTTCGATCTGGCCCGAGTCGGGCTTGAGGTAGCCGGTGACCATGTTGACGAAGGTGGTCTTGCCCGCACCGTTGCTGCCGATGACCGACAGCCGCTGGCCCGCGGGCACCTCGATGTCCAGGCTTTCGGCGGCCACCACGGCACCAAAGCGCTTGTTCAGGCCGCGTGCAGCCAGCACCGGAACGCTCATGCTGACCCCCGCGGCGCGCTCTTTGGTCGCGCCCACAGCGAACCAATGCCGTCGGGCCGGAACAGGATCACCAGCAACAAGAAGGCACCCAGCGCGAGCTGCCAGGTGTTGGGAAAGTAGAGGTTGGAAAACGAGCGCACGACTTCCAGCACCAACGAGGCCACGAACACCGCGGCCACGCTGTGGTGGCCGGCGAGCACGGCGACGAAGACGAACTCGCCTGATGTGGTCCAGTCAGAGAAATTGGGTTCCACATGGCCCAGCACCAGCGCTGTGATGGCCCCGCCCAGGCCGCCGAGCAGGCCGCAGATGATGAAGCTGGTGGCCAATGAGGCCCGGGCCGAGGCGCCCAGGTATTCAACGCGCAGCGCGTTGCCGCGCACCGCTTGCGCCAGCAGCCCGGCCTGCGAGTCGTTGTAAACGCGCACGGCCCAGGCCGCGGCCACGCCCAGCACCACGGTCATGCTGAACAGCAGCCAGTCGCTGTGCTGCGGCGCCAGCGCGCTTCCCAGCAGCATGGGCTTGGCAATGGTGATGCCGTCGCTGCCGCCCAGCGCCGAGGTCTTGGACAGCAGGCCGAACAAGACCATCGACAACGCCAGGGTCAGCATGGCAAAGAAGATGCCGCGGTAGCGCGCCAGCAGCGGTGCAAACACCGCGGCCACCAAGCCCGCAGCCAGCATGCCGAGCAGCGCGCGCAAGGCCGCATCGTGCAAACCAAAGGCTTGAGGCGACAAGGCCGCCACGTAGGCGCCAATGGCGTAGAACATGCCTTGGCCGAAGCTGGCGCCACCGCCGCGCATGAGCACGAAAATGCCCAGCACCGCCAGGCCGCGCGACGCCGCCATGGTGGCCAGGAACAGCAGCCACTTCGGCGCCAGGGCACCCGCGGCGATCAGGCCCAGGGACACGGCCAGCGCGGCGGCGAGTGAGCGCAGCATCAAATGAGCCTGGCCTTGACACTCTGGAACAGCCCTTCGGGGCGGAAGATCAGCACGCCGGCCATCACCAGGTAGATGCTGAACAGTTCAATTTGCGGCATCAGGTGCACCGAGGCCGCGCGCGCCAGCCCCACCACCAGCGCGCCGATGGCCGCACCTTCAATGCTGCCCAGCCCGCCGATGATGACCACCGCAAAGCTGACCACGATGACGCTGACTGAAAGCCCCGGCTGCACCGAAATCATCGGCGAGGTGAAGGCCCCGCCGAGCGCGGCCAGGAACACGCCGATGGTGAAGGCCTTGGCGTACACGTGCTGCACGTTCACGCCCATGCTCGCACTCATCTCGGGGTTATGGATCACGGCCAGCACGATCTTGCCGCTGCGCGTGCGGTTCAGGCCGTACCAGGTGCAAACGCCGCACAACACGGCCAGCGCCACCAGCAACAGGTCGTAGCCGCCCACGCGCATGCCCCCGGGCAGCAGGAAGTTGCCCAACATCTGGTACGGCGCCGGCACGAAGTACGGGTTCACGCCCCAGATCAGTTTGGTCACGTCTTCGAGCATCAGGAACAAGGCGTAGGTCACCAGCAGCAGCACGACTTCATCGCGGCCGTAAAAACGCGCCAGCAAGCCGCGTTCGAGCAAAGGCCCCACCACCACAGCCACCGCGGCGGCGGCCAGCAACATGGCCACCAGTGAAAAGCCCGGTGCAAAACCGAGCGAGGCGGCCAGGGCCACCAAGCTGGCCGCGGCATAGGCGCCCAGGGCATAGACGCTGCCGTGGGCGATGTTGAGGATCTTCAACACGCCGAACACCAATGTGAGGCCGAGCGAGACGATGAACAGCCACGACGCATAGGTGATGGCGTCGATGAGGATCGTGCTGGCCAGCGTCATGCCGAGCGCCTCATTTCAAACGTTGAGAAGGGAAATGCGTCCTGCCACCCGTCACGCGACTCGCGTCGGATGAATCAGCTGGAGCCAAGCGAACGCCGCGGAACCGGCTTTGCCGGGCCGCTGGCGTTGCCCCCCTTGGGGGGCGCGCGAAGCGCGTAGGGGGGTTAATCACATTTCGCGCCGGGGAAGCCGGCGTTGATCCAGTCCAGGCTCTTCATGTTGGCCGGCGGGTTGACGCATTCGGCTTTGAAGCTTTGCACGTCAACGGCCAGCACGCGCTTGGCCGCAGCGTCGTACTTGGTGCGGCCGATGGCCGTGTCTTGAATCGCCTGCTGCCCGCCACCCAGCGCCATGCGCACCATGCCGGCCGGGGTGTTCCAGCTTGAGCCACGCAGCGCCTCGCCGATCTGCTCGGCGCCGGGTTTTTTGCCGCCGTTGGCGGCCATGGCCTTTTCCACCGCCAGCTTCACGCCCATGAAAGCCTGGGTGATGCGGTAGCCGGCTTGCACGGGTTGCACGCCGTGCATCTTTTGATACTCGCCCTGGAACCAGTCGTTCAGCGGGGTCTTGGCCGACAAGATGCCGTAGGCGCCGCGTGCGCCGAGCACGGTGCCATCGGGCACTTTGTCGAGCAGGCCGGGCAGCACATGGTCGCCGGCGCTGAGCACAAGCGTGGTGTCCTTGAACAGGCCGCGGCCACTGGCTTGCAGGATGAAAGCCTGCAAGTCGCCACCCCACAAGCTGGACTAGGTGAGTGTGGCGGGCGTGGCAGCCAGGGCGGAGATGTCGGTGCCGTACTGCCCGGCGCCGAACTTGGGCAGCAGGTCGGTGCCCATGGCGGCGGCGGGCAGCAACTGCTTCATGCTGGCCAGGAAGTCGGCGCGCGAATCCTGGCCCCAGGCGTAATCCTGGTTGATCAGGTTGAAGGTGTCGGCCTTGATGTTGCGTGCCTTCAGGTAGCGCGCCAGCGAGACGTTGTCCATCGCTGCATGCGAGGCGGTGCGGAATACATACTTGGGGCTGGCCTCTTCAAAGATGCGCGGCGTGCCGCAGTCCATCAGCACCAGCAACTTCTTCAATTCCTCGGCCGCGGGCGCCACGGCCAGGCAGTCGCCGGAGCCGATGTAGCCGACGATGGCGTCGACCTCTTCGCGCTGGTACAGGTTGCGCATTTCCTGCACCTGCTTGGCCGCGCCGCCGGCTTCATCGACCAGCAGCATTTCGATCTTCATGCCGCCAAACCCCACCTTGTTGTAGGGCGCCGGCGCGCTGCCCTTGTTGAACTGCTCAACCATCAACTTGGCGCCGTTGGCCGCGGGCACACCAAAGCTTTCAGCCGCAGGGCCGGACAGGAAAGTCACCACGCCGATCTTGAAAGTGCCTTGCGCCAGGGCGCTGCCGCCAGTGGCCAACAGGGTGGCCAGGGCCAGCGCCTGCAGGGTGCGGCGGGAGATGAAAAGCTTGTGCATGGCAAGTCTCCGTTGAGGCCGCGGCTTGAAGCGTGCGGCGCTCAGGTTGTAGTGAAAAAGGGGTACCGCACCGGAACAAGCGTGGTGCGGCGTTTGAATGGACGCCATTAGACGGCGCGCTGGCGCAGTGTAGGTAACACCCGCCTACAGCCTGTTGCGGCTTGCGGCGGTAGTTTCCCTGTGTCACGGTTGCGACAGGCCGGCAACCTGACGCAGCTTGTGACTCATCTGTTGCGGTAGACGGCGCCTTCGAAGTCGACGAAGCCGGGGTAAGAAACCGCGTCCTGGAACGGCAGGATCTGGCTGCCCCAGAAGCCGCCGATGCCGTTTTGGCGGTCGACCCAGTAGTACAAATTGCCCAGGCCGGCCCACATCGCCGAACCGGCCGGGCGCCCGCTGGCCGTGGGCTCTTCGTTGCGCTGAAAAGTCCAACTCCAGGTCTTCTTGACCCCAGGGTCAAATTCACCGTTGTTCGACAACGAGGGAATGGATGTCGTCCAGCCGCCGCTGTTCATGCCGGCGGGCAGGCCGTTCTTGAACATCGCCTCCACCGTCTCGGCCTTCAGCACACGACCGTTCGGCCCGGCACCGTTGTTCAGCAGCATGCGGATGAATTTCATGTACTCGCCCACCGTGGCATACAGGCCGTGGCCGCCGCAGTCCATTTCGGGCGGCTGCGGCAAGATCAAGTCGGGCAGCGGCGTGAGCCTGCCGTCCTGTGCACGGTCATGTATTGGGGCGCGGCGGGCCTGCATGCTGGGCGTCATGGTGAACGCGATATCAACCATGCCCAGCGGGTCGAACACGCGCTCCTTCATCACCTCGCCCAGGCGCTTGCCGCGCTGCTGCTCGACGATGCGGCCCAGCCAGTCGATGTTCACGCCATACGTCCAGCGCTCGCCGGGGTCGTGCAGCAGCACGGTGCGGATCGACGCGAACGTGCCCGACACCACCGTGGGAATGCCCTTGGCGGTGCGGTACTTCAGGTCATCGTCGCTGAAAAATTCGTAGCAAAAGCCGCTGGTGTGCAGCATGAGATCAGCCACGGTGATGTCGCGCTTGGGCGGCCGTGTCTTGGGCTGGCCGGCGGCGTCGAAGCCATCGAGCACCTGGATCTCGGCAATTTCGGGCACATAACGCTTGGCTGCATCGGTCAGCGCAATCTTGCCTTCCTCCACCAGTTGCATCACCGTGGTGCCGGTGATGGCCTTGGTGGTGGAGAAGATGGCCATCACCGAATCGGTGGTCATGGGCGTGTCTTTGCCCAACTCGCGCTTGCCGGCGGCGCCTTCGTAGAGGTTGCCCTGGCGGTCGGTCACCATCGCCACCACGCCCGGCGCGCCGCCGGCGCGGTCGGTGGTGACGTGCAGAACGGTGTCGAGGGCGGTCTTCAGCTTGCTGCTCATGTTGGCTCCGTTGTGCTGACAAAGTGCGAAGGCAGGCATGGCGTCAGCGAGCCACGCCTGTTAGAGTGAACGGTGTTGAACCGGCGGCCCGCAGGCGCCGGTCTTCAGTGCAAGATTTCAGCGCTTGATCTTCAACGCTTGACCTTCAACGCTTGTGATGCGAAGGCGCCAGCCGGTACACCGGCGTGGCCAGGCCTTCTTGCCGCGCCTTCAACTGCAAGGCCAGGAACTCCGAGTAGTGGCGCGACTGGTGCAGGTTGCCGCCGTGGAACCACAGGTGCGGCACTTGCGTGGGCTTCCACATGTTGCGCAACTCGCCTTCCCAGGGGCCGGGGTCCTTGGGCGTGTCACTGCCCAGGCCCCAGACCTTGCCCACCTTGTCAGCCACCTCGGGCGAAATCAGGTCAGCCAGCCAGCCGTTCATCGAGCCGTAGCCGGTTGCATAGACAAGCAAGTCAGCCGGCAGCTCGGTGCCATCAGTCAGCGTCACCGAACGCGGGTTGATGCGCTCAATGTTGACGCCGCTCTTGAGCTTGACGCTGCCGTTGGCCACCAGCTCCGAAGCACCGACGTCGATGTAGTAGCCCGAGCCGCGGCGCAGGTACTTCATGAACAGGCCCGAACCATCAACACCGAAGTCGAGCATGAAGCCCGCCTTCTCAAGCCGCGCGTACAGGTCGGCGTCGCGCTTTTTCATCTCGTCGTAAACCGGCACCTGCATTGGCGCCATGATCTGGTAGGGGATCGACGCGAAGATCAGGTCCGCCTTGCCGGTCGTCACACCGGCTTTGACGGCCGCCTCGGAATACAGGCCGCCAAGGGCC
>JAYUHT010000576.1:0-8402 GCA_043766725.1 Burkholderiales bacterium
AGAGGACGCCAACAGGGCGCGGTGGATGGCTGTGGCACCGTACTCGCCGAGCACACTGGCCCGCAGCAGCTTGCGCACGCGCAGGATGCGGCGCTCAGCGCTGTCGGCTAATCGATTGGCAGCCAGTCCTGGCTTGTCGCCATCGAAGTCAACGCGGTCCAGCCGCAGCCCCTGGGCTCTGCCGACCCACAGCGATACGGTCGACGAGCTCACACCAAAGGCATGAGCAACGTCGCGCATGCTACTTCCGCCACGTACCGCTTGCACCATCCGTTTGCGCCGGTTTGCGGCAGTCGAACCTTTTTCAAGCGAACCCCTCTGAAAAAGGCCCTCACGGTACAGGCCAGCCCCAGAGCCCACTCACCGCCGGGCTCACGACTTGGCCGCGCGCGGGGAAAACTCCAGTCGCCTAAAGGCTCCTTCCATTTTCCCCGCGCATTCGATTCAATTACAAACCACTGTTCGGCGAACGCTGAGACTCAGGTGTTCGACGAACGCTGAGACTCGCCCGCTCAAGCGTAGCCGAAAGCAGCCGGTGGTAAAGGACGGCTTGGCCGGGAAGCGCCCGCCAACAACGGGGTTCATTGGTCGGGTGCTCGTTGCATTCCGGCCATTCAGGACCAAGGTGGCCACCGAGGGGCCGTGGCGGAGAAGGTAAGGACCCGGGCAGCTTCAAGAGTGTTCGTGGATTTGGGCGTCATTGAAACCAATTCGGTTGGCCTGACGGCCACGGAACGATGCGCGTTCCGGGCGCCATCGACGCGCGAGTTCTTAGCGGTGCTTCGCGGGACGACCTGGGACGCCGAGCGCTGCGCTGTTGCGATCAGGACACATGCCGAGCTTCCGAGAAATTTCGGACACGAGCCGGACACGGAGCCCCACAAAGAAAAACAGGTTAGCGACTTGCATCGCTAACCTGTTGATTTTTATGGCTCCCCGACCTGGGCTCGAACCAGGGACCTACGGATTAACAGTCCGGCGCTCTACCAACTGAGCTATCGAGGAATGAAGCCTGCGAGTATAAATTGAAATTCTTGCTGCCCACCCAGCCTGGGCACGCAAAGCGCCAAATTCAGAAACGAACCTGTGCAGAAGCGTGCAGGCTGCGTGGTGCCATGGGGTACAGATAGGCGTGGCCGTATTGGTAGGGGGACTCTTTCCATGCGCGCGTGTCGGCCACGTTGTCCACACCCAGGCGCCATACCAACTTACTGCCCTGCCAGGCCTGCGCGTAGCGCAGCGCCAGGTCGACGCGCGTCCAGCCTGGCGTGGTCTGGCTGTTGTCGGGCACCACCATGCGCCGGCCTTCGTGGGTGGCAAAACCGATCAACGCCAAGCCGGGCAGGGTGCTCAGGCTGTACGTCCCCTGCAGCTTCAGGTTAGCCGCGGGCACGTTGGTGGGCTGCAGCCCATTCAGGGCGGCGGTGGCGCTGCCTTCGCGGCGTGCCTTCAGCCACATGGCGCTGCCGCGCAGCGAGAGCGCACCGCCCCGCCATTCGGCTTCAGCTTCCACGCCGCGGTGGCGGGCAGTGCCGTCAAGCACGCGGGTGCAGCTGGCGCTGACGTCGCAGCTGCCGGTGTCGGCCCAGGTCGGGCGGCGGATGTCGAAGGCGGCCACGCGCCAATCCAGTGTCTTGCCGCTTTGTTTCAGGCCCAGTTCAGCTTGCCTGCTCTTCAGCGCCGGCAGCGGCCGGCCGGCGTTGGTGTAGATCGGCAAACCCGGCACCACGTCGCTTTCCACCCCCTCACCCCAACTGGCATAGGCCGTGGCTTGGGGCATGACGGTGACGGCCAATGCCAGCCACGGTGTGGTGAAGGCCCGGCTGTACTGCGTGGGGTTGCTGCCATCGGTGGCTACGCTTTCGCGGTGCAGCCGGCTGTGGCGCAGCCCCGCCCAGACGTCAACCGCTGGGTTGATGGTCACGGCATCCTGCACGAACCACTCGCTGCCGCGTTCGTTGCGCTGGGTGTTCTCGCCGGCCAATGTGGGGTCAGGGCTGAGGATGGTATGGCCGTCGATGCTGCCCACGCCCACGAAGTTGAAAGCCTGGCGGTTGAAGCGCGCCTGGTAGCGCGTGGCCAGCACGCCGGCTTTGAACTGGTGCACCAAGCCAGCGGTGTTTGCCTTGCCGGCCAGGGCCAGCTCAGCGGCGTCGCTGGTGCGGCGCTCGCCCTCGCTGCGGAAGTCGTAGAGGTCGAACGTGCCGTCGCTGCAATAGCGTGAGTAGTCGCCTTCGGCGCTGCAACCGAAGGGGAACGCGATGCGGTCATCGGTGCGCAGGCTTTGCCGCATGGCGTGCGCGGTGATGGCCAGCGTGCTGCTCAACTCTTGCGTTAGTTTGAGCGAACCGGTGCGGCCGTTGAAGACCACGGGCAGGCTCCAGGGCTGGTTGTTCAGATTGATGGTGGGGCTGATGCTGGCTGCGGCGGGCAGGCGCGAGCCCAGCAGGCTGAAGCCCGGCACGCTGGGCTGGCTTTGGCGGCTGAGTTCGACTTCAGCTTCCAGCAAGGTGTGTGGCGACAATCGAGCATCGAACGCACCGGCCGCACTCCAGCTATTGCCGCGCGCGTTCTTAACCTGCGGCTGCAGCCGCGCCGCGCCGACGTTCACGCGCCAGCCCAGCGCGCCGTCGGCACCAGCGCGGCCGGCCACATCGGCCTGTGCACGCAGCGTGCCGTCTCGTTCGAAGCTCAGGCTGGCCACTCGCAGGCTGGGGCCGGGGCGCTTGACCACCAGGTTCACCAGCCCGCCCGGCGCGCTGGTGCCGGCTTGCAGGCCGCTGGTGCCCTTGAGCAGTTCGAGGGCCTGTTTGTTGTCGAGCGTGATGGCGGTTTCGGCGTTGATAGGCAGCCCGTCGCGCCGGTAGTTGAAGCGGTTGTCGACGATGAAGCCGCGTACGCCGAGTTGTGCCCAGTAGCCGGGCGGGTTGTAGGCGTCGGTGGCGCTGGCGTCCAGGCGGGTGAGGTCACCAAGCCCGGCAATGCCGGCGTCTTGCAACTGGCTCAGGCTGATGACTGTGGTGCTGAGCGGCATGCGCCAGGCGGGTGTGTCGCCAAACCCCGCCACGCTGGCACCCTGGCCGCTGCTGCGCCCGGTGACGGTGATGGTTTGCGCGGCCGGCGTTTGCGCTTGAGTTTGAGCTTGCGCAACGGCCTGTGTGGCAGCCAGCGCGGCCAGTGCGAGAACGAAAAAAACGTGGCGTGCCATCGTGGTGTCCAAGTCGATGGCAGGTGGGCAAACGGGAACGGCGGCGCGCTTGAATGCGGGCCTTCAGACCGGTAGCTTCCCTGCGCGAGGATTACCTCAATCAGGTTCAAAGGGACTTTCTCAGCCGGCTGCGCGTTGCACAGACCCAGCACCCCTAGCGAACGTGGCGCGAGCGAACTCCCGCGCCACGGGCGGCATTATCGCCGCAGCAAAAATTGTTCAGTCGAAGACCGGCGTTTCCACGCCCAGCACCTTGTGCAGCTTCGGGCTGGTGGTGGTGTATTGCAGCAGCACGCGCTTGTCCGGGAAGACATAAGGCGACGCGCCGAAAGCAGCCAGCGCGGCTTCGTGGAAGCCCGAAAGAATGAGCTTCTTCTTGCCCGGGTAGGTGTTGATGTCGCCCACCGCAAAGATGCCCGGAATGTTGGTCTCGAACTTCTCGGTATCGACCACGATCTGCTTGCGCTCCAGCCCCAGGCCCCACTGCGCGATCGGCCCTAGCTTCGGGCTCAAGCCGAAGAACACGAGCACCATGTCCACGGGCATGACGCGGGTGACGCCATCGCCCCCGGTGACCTTCAGTGCCGTCATGCGGTCAGCGGTTTCTTCGATGCCGGTGACCTGGCCGACCACGAATTGCATCTCGTAGGCGTCGCATAACTCGCGCATGCGTGCCACGCTGGCCGGCGCGGCACGAAAGCCGTCGCGGCGGTGGATGAGAACCACGCTGTCGCACCTGTTCGGGCCTGCTTGCACGAAGTTCAGCGACCAGTCGAGCGCGGAGTCACCCCCGCCCACGATGACCAGGTTCTTGCCCGCAAACTGCGCCGGGTTGCGCACGCGGTAGTGCAGTTGGGTGCCGTCGTACTTCTCAATGCCTTCAACGCGCAGCAGCCGCGGCTGGAACGAGCCCACGCCGCCGGCGACGAAGATCGTCTTGCTCAGCAACCGTGTGCCCTTTGAGGTTTGCACGAAGAAGCGGCCGTCGGCTTCACGCCGCACTTCGGTGACTTCTTGCCCCAGGTGGAAGGTGGCGCCGAAGGGCTCGATTTGCTTGAGCAGGTTGTCGGTGAGTTCCTTGCCGGTGCACACGGGCACGGCGGGAATGTCGTAGATGGGTTTGTCGGGGTACAGCTCGATGCACTGGCCACCGGGGTAGGCCAGCGAATCGATGATGTGGGCCTTGATCTCCAACAGGCCCAACTCGAACACCTGGAACAGGCCGACGGGGCCAGCACCGACGATGACGGCGTCGGTTTCGATCGGGGCGTCGTGGGCTTGGGCGGTGGTGATCACCGGCGTGGCGGCGGCAGGGTTCATGGCAGCGGGGCGGGCCCGCGTTCGTGGCCCTTAACGGTTGAGATCAGGCGCTTCTTCAGCGCACCAGAAATTGCAGCTTGTCTTTGCGTTCGGCCCATTCTTCGGCATCGGGCAACGCGGCCTTGCGCTTGGTGATGCTGGGCCACTTGCGTGACAGGTCGGCATTGATCTTGATGAAGGCAATTTGCTCTTGCGGCACGTCTTCTTCGGGCACGATGGCATTCACCGGGCATTCGGGAATGCACACCGCACAGTCAATGCATTCATCGGGGTCGATACTCAGGAAGTTGGGGCCCTCGCGGAAGCAATCGACCGGGCAAACGTCCACACAATCGGTGTGCTTGCAGTTGATGCAGGATTCAAGAACAACGTGGGTCATGTGCGGGCTTTAGCGGAGGCAGCAGGGGAAAGCGGGGCGCATTTTAGGGCGTGGGTGCGGGCTTTCTGGACAAGGGCTGTGCAACTGCGATGGCTTTGGCATCGCGCAGCACGGGCAAGGCGCCGGCCCCCACCGTTACCACCGTGGGCCGCCCGGCGTGCAGCACCGCGGCCTGGGCCAGATCACGCAAGGCATGGTCGCTGGCCACTTGATCCGGCCAGCCGGCGCGCGACACCACGCAGCACGGTGTGTCGGCGCTCCAACCGGCGGCGGCGAGTCGGCGCCCCAATGCGGCGAGCTGGCGCCCGGCCATGTAGAACACTTCGGTGTCGGCGCTGCGCGTGGCATGCATGGCGCCGGTACGAGTCATGGCGGTGGTGAAGCTCACGCTGCGCCCACCACCGCGCCGGGTGAGCGGGCGTTGCGTGCCCGCGGCCGCGGCGATGGCCGCTGTCACACCCGGCACCACTTCGCATTCAACGCCCGCAGCGTGCAGCGCCAGCAGCTCTTCTTCAAGCCGCGCGAACAGGCTGGCGTCACCGCCCTTCAGGCGCACCACCACCGCGTGTTCCTGGGCATGGCGCACCAGCATGGCGTTGATGCTGTCTTGCCGCGTGGCGACGCAAAAGCCGCGCTTGCCGACATCAACCCAGCGCGCCTGGGGTGCCACATCGCGCAGGGCAGGGTCGGTCAGCGCGTCGAACAACACCACGTCGGCTTGCGCCAGCACGCGCGCGCCGCGAACGGTGATGAGGTCTGCCGCACCAGGCCCCGCGCTGACGATGTAGACCTTGCCCATGCCGCTTTTTACCCCAGGGCCTTGACCAGCAGCGCGCCGCTGGTGCGGTGGCTGCTCGGGTCAACCACGATCAAGGCGCCGGCCACCCGGTTGTGCAAGTAGGGCTCCAACGGCAGGGGATGCTGCGTTTCGATCAACACATGGCCGATCTCGTTCACCGTGAGCTCGTGCGCGTCAGTCGGCACCAGGGTCTGGATGTCGAGCCGGTGCTCGATGGCGGTGATGCGCCCACTCACCCAGCGGTTGCCGTGGCGCAGCAGCACCTTGCGGCCGATGATGGCGGGCTCGGTGTCCAGCCAGGCCAGGGTGGCGCTGAAGCGTTGGCTGAGCTTGAGTTGATCAGGCGCGGCCAGCCAGTCGCCGCGTGATACATCGAGCTGGCGGTCAAGTACCAGCCCGGCCGACTGCCCGGCCTGGGCATCAGCCACCGTGGCGCCGGCACGGCGCACGGCCACCACGGTGGCGCGTTCGCCGCTGGGGAAGACTTGCACCGCATCGCCCGCGCGCACGAGGCCATGCGCGATGCGTCCCCACAAGGTGCGGGGCTGGTGGCCAACGCCTTGGCCGGGCTCGGCGGCGTCGCGGGCCACGTATTGCACGGGCAGCAGCAAGGGCTCGTCACTGCGTTCTTGCGTGGCGGGCAGGGCGTGCAGCACTTGAAGCAGGCTGGGGCCGCTGTACCAATCTGTGCGCAGCGGCGTGGTCACGTTGTCGCCGCGCAGGGCCGACACCGGCACGATGGCGGCCACCTCGATGCCGGCCTCGCGTGCAAAGCCCAGCAGCGCCAAACGCACGGCTGCATAGGCCGGGCCGGGTTGATCTAGTGCGTCGAGCTTGTTCACCGCAAAGACGATGCTGCCCACGCGCAGTAAATGCGCCAGCAAGGCGTGGCGGCGGGTTTGCGGCAGCAGCAGCACCGGGTGCGCCGCCCAGTCGATCTTGGTGATGTCCACCAGCACCACGGCGGCGTCGCTGCCCGCGGCGGCGGTGACCATGTTGCGCGTGTACTGCTCGTGGCCGGGCGCATCGGCAATGATGAACTTGCGCTGCGGCGTGGCGAAGTAGCGAAACGCCACGTCGATGGTGATGCCCTGTTCGCGCTCGGCTTCCAGGCCGTCGGTCAGCAGCGACAAATCAATCGGCGCGCCGGCGGCTTTCTTTTCCAGGTTGTCGAGCTGATCGGCCAGGATGGCGCGGCTGTCGAACAGCAGGCGGCCGATGAGCGTGCTCTTGCCGTCGTCCACGCTGCCGGCGGTGAGGAAGCGCAGGGCGCGGTGATCCGTGCTCTTCAGGCTCTTCAGATTTTCAAGCTGAGCCGTACCTTGAAGACCGCTGCTCGGGCTGGCAACAGCCGTGTCAACGGCGTCAAACATTTCTTTCAACAGGGCAGACATCAGAAGTAACCCTCTTTCTTGCGCCGCTCCATCGAGGCGTCGCTGGTGCGGTCGTCCATGCGCGTGGCGCCGCGTTCGCTGAGCGTGACGGTGAGTGTCTCGGCCACGACTTCGGCAGCGTTGCGCGCGCCGCTTTCCACCGGGCAGGTGCAGGTCATGTCGCCCACCGTGCGAAAGCGCACTTCAACGCTTTCAACCGACTCGCCGGCCTGCACTGGCGTCACCTCGGTCACCGGCACCAGCAGGCCCTTGCGCCGCACCACGTCGCGTTGATGCGCGTAATACAAATCGGGCAGCGGGATGTTTTCGCGCGCCAGGTACAGCCACACATCCAGCTCTGTCCAGTTGCTGATGGGGAAGGCGCGGAAGTGCTCGCCGGGCTTGATGCGCGTGTTGAACAGCGTCCACAGTTCGGGGCGCTGTTCCTTGGGCTGCCATTGGCCAAAGCTGTCGCGGTGGCTGAAGATGCGTTCCTTGGCACGGGCCTTTTCTTCGTCGCGCCGCGCGCCGCCGATCAGGCAGTCGAAGCGGTGTTCTTCGATCGCTTCGAGCAGCGTCACGGTCTGGTGGCCGTTGCGCGATTCGAGCGGGTGCGCCAGGCGCACGCTGCCGCGGTTGATGGAGTCTTGCAGATGACCCACCACCAGGCGCTCGTTCATTTCTTCCACGCGCCGGTCGCGGAACGCGATCACCTCGGGGAAGTTGTGGCCGGTGTCCACGTGCAGCAGCGGGAACGGCAGGCGGCCCTTGAATTCATTCCCAGCCACGCCGTGCTTGAAGGCTTTTTCTGCCAGACGCAACACCACGCAAGAGTCTTTGCCACCCGAAAACAGCAAGGCCGGGCGCTCGAACGTGGCGGCCACTTCACGCAGGATGAAGATGGCTTCTTCTTCCAGCCAGTCGAGGTGGCTGCTGTCCAGCGCAGGCAGCAGTTTTTCAAGACTCACGGGGGCGTTCATGCGCGGGTTCCTTCAGTCACGTGCTTTACGTGCAAGCCGCATTCCTTGGCCTGCTCCTCCTCCCACCACCAACGCCCGGCGCGAAAGTTTTCGCCCACGGCAATCGCCCGTGTGCACGGCTCGCAGCCGATGCTCGGGAAGAACTGGTCGTGCAGTTCGTTGTACGGCACGTCGTTGCTGGCGATGTAGTGCCACACGTCGTTCCAACTCCAATCTGCCAAGGGGTTGAATTTGGTGCGGCCTTGCTCATCGGCTTCGCTGAAGCGCACCTCGCCGCGAGCCACGGTCTGTTCGCGCCGCAAGCCGGTGACCCAGGCCTCGCGGCCCTTGAGCATGCGTGCCA
>JAYUHT010000577.1:0-8384 GCA_043766725.1 Burkholderiales bacterium
ACGCAAGAGTTGCTGGCCAGCCTGCGCGAACAAGGCGTGGACAAATTGGCCGATGTCAAAGTTGCCCGCATGGAGGCCGATGGCCAGATCAGCGTGATCCGTCAATCGCGCGATGCCAACGCGCAACCCTCACGCCACCCGAGCGCCATCACCGGGCGTTGAAGGGCTCGGGGACCAGGCCCTTCAAGCCATGCGGCGGGCTTCGCGACCGTACCGGGTGTACACAAGCTTTGCGGCCGGGCCCGTGGCGCTGACGACATTGGCGCGGCGCTGACTGCGCGCCTCATTTAGAGCGCCCATGGCGCGCTGCACGACTTGCTTGATGTCTTCATCGGGCCGCGCTTCGCTCATGCCGAAAACCAACTTGGCGCCCGGCCAGGTCTTCGGGTCGGCCTGCGTTTGCCAACGGCTGGCGATGCGCTGGGTGATGGCCACCACGTCTTCCGGCTTGGCGCTGGGCAGCAGCAGCGCAACCGTGCCCAGTTCGGGTTCACCCGCAACGTCTTCGGCGCGCACCACGTCTCGGCTGCAGCGCGTGAGCCTGGCCGTGGCGCGTTCGAATTCGGCGCTGGTCGGCAGCGCGTGCCCAGGGCGCTCATCACGCGTGCCGACGATGACCAAGGTGCCCTGTCCACTGGCTTCAATCTCCAGCCGATGGCGCACGAGGTCGTGGAACATTGACGGGTACGACGACAGGAACGACGAGGTCAGGAACGCGCTCGGCAATGCACCCGGTGCCTGCCCGCGCGCCCGCGCCTGGCGGCGCAACAGCAGCATCGCCACCACCATGGTCATCAACATGGACGCCGGCACCACCGCGGCGGCGCTGGCGTGCCACACCGTGGTCACCGACAAGCCAGTCACCGCCATGGCCTGCGGCGCCAGTGCGGCCACACCGCACACCAACCCCAAGCCATGCAGAACCGGGCGATCGAAGTGCTCGGCGCAGCGCAACAACACGATGGCTGGATACAACTGCATCACGAGTGCCACCAGCACGGCGCACAGCTCACGTTGCGGCCCGGCCGGCAACAGGGTTTCGGCCAGCGCCAGGCAGACCAAGCCCGCCCACAGCACCGCCATGTCTATGTTGTGGCTACCGGGCAGCACCAGGCGCGCATGGAAGCGGCGCATGCCAATCAGACACAGCAGCGCCCATTGCGCCACCAGCGCGTGAATGGGAAACCAGGCCCAGTAGGTGCCCGCGCCGGCAGCGGCCAGGCCCAGTCCACACGCCGCGCTGAGCAGTGCGGCCACCCACCAGCGTGCGCCGCGGTGATGCGAGGTGGCCGCCGCGGCAGCCACCACCGCCAGCGCGCACAACAGCAACACGCCCACGCACAACCACAGCAACACGCGCATCACGGGATCCATGGCCGCTGATTGTGGTGTAGGCGGCGCACGCGCTGCATGCGGGTCAGCCTGGGTTGTCAGCGCCGGCGCCTGGGTACCATCGCGCCGGCGCAGATTGGCGCAGCGGCACTTTGCACTGGAGAGCGAGCATGGGCATGGACGTGGTGGACTACGAGATCAAGGGCAACGAGATGCAGTACGTGGAGGTCGAACTCGACCCCGGCGAGGCCGCCGTGGGCGAGGCCGGCAGCATGATGTACATGGACGCCGGCATCGGCATGGACACGGCTTTCGGCGACGGCTCGGCGGCGCAGGGCGGCATCCTGGGCAAGCTGCTGGGCGCGGGCAAGCGCCTGGTCACGGGCGAGTCGCTGTTCACCACGGTCTTCACCAACCAGCACACCGGCAAGCTGCGCGTGGCTTTCGCCGCGCCATACCCGGGCAAGATCATGGCGATGGATTTGCGCCAGTTGGGTGGAACGTTAATCTGCCAGAAAGACGCCTTCCTGTGCGCCGCACGCGGGGTCTCGCTGGGCATTGCGTTCCAGCGCAAGCTGTCGGTGGGGTTCTTCGGCGGCGAAGGCTTCATCATGCAAAAGCTCGACGGCGACGGCCTGGCTTTCGTGCACGCCGGCGGCACGGTGTTGAAGCGTGAACTGCAAGCCGGGCAGACCCTGTTCGTCGACACCGGTTGCCTGGTGGCCTACACGCCCAGCGTGGCGTTCGAAATCCAGTACGTGGGCAAGATCAAGACGGCGTTGTTCGGTGGCGAGGGCCTGTTCTTCGCCAAGGTCACCGGCCCGGGCACGGTGTGGCTGCAAAGCCTGCCGTTCTCGCGCCTGGCCTCGCGCGTGTTTGCCGCTGCGCCGCAGCGCGGCGGTTCGCGCGAAGAGGGCTCGGTGCTGGGCGGGTTCGCCGCTGGCGGGCTGCTGGGCGGCGTGCTGGGGGGTGATGACGAGTGAGGGCGGCAGCGACCGTCGGGCCGAGCGCCGGGCCGCCCCAAGCCGGCCCGCATCCCCTCGGGGGATCGCCCGGCGTACACGTCGGGCGAGGGGCCAACAGCCATATATGCTCAGAGCATGAAAGAACTGGTTGATGCTTTTTGGCGTGCGGCGGCGTATTGCCTGCACCCGCGGGTGATCCTGTGGTCGGTGTTGCCGCTGGTCATTGCGGTGAGCGCCGTGCTGGGGCTGGGCTGGTTGTATTGGGAAAGCGCGGTCGATCTGTTGCGTGCCGCGCTCGACCAATGGGATGCCATCAAGACTTTCAAGCAATGGCTGCGCGGCCTGGGCGCGGGGGCGCTCGTCAACGTGTTCGAGCCGCTGATCATCGTGGCGTTGGCGGTGCCGGTGGTCGTGGTGGCGTCGCTCATGCTGGTGGCGTTGTTGATGACGCCGGCCATCGTGCGCCTGGTGGCGGCGCGCCGCTTCGCGCTGCTGCAACGCAAGCAAGGTGCGTCGTGGGGGCGCGCGGCGGCCTGGTCACTGGGCTGCACGCTGGCCGCGCTGCTGCTGCTCATCTTGAGCGTGCCGCTGTGGCTGGTGCCGCCGTTGGTGCTGGTGCTGCCGCCCATGATCTGGGGCTGGCTGACATACAGGGTGATGAGCTTCGATGTGCTGGCCGACCATGCCAGCAACGCCGAGCGCGTGCAGCTCATGCGCGAACACCGCTGGCCGCTGCTGGCCATGGGCGTGGTCTGCGGCTACCTGGGCGCGGCCCCGGCGCTGGTGTGGGCGGCCAGCGCGCTGATCGTGATCTTCGCGCCGGTGTTGATCGTGGTTTCGATCTGGCTGTACACGCTGGTGTTCGCCTTCTCGGCGCTGTGGTTCGCGCATTACGCGCTGGCGGCGCTGCAACGCCAGCGTGCCGCCGCGCCAGTTGCGCCAGCCCAGCCGGTGGACGTTATCGAACTGCTGCCCGCCACCCCGAAAGCCCTGCCATGAACTGCGGCCTGATCATCATCGGCGACGAAATCTTGTCCGGCAAACGGCAGGACAAGCACCTGCCCAAGACCGTCGAGCTGCTGGCCGCGCGCGGCATGGCTTTAAGCTGGGCGCGTTACCTGGGTGACGACCGCGTGGCCATCACCGCCGCGCTGCGTGAGGTCTTCGCCAGTGGCGAGCTGGTGTTCTCATGCGGCGGCATCGGTGCCACGCCCGATGACCACACCCGCCAATGCGCGGCCGCCGCACTGGGTGTGCCGCTGGCGCTGCACCCGCAAGCGGTGGCGTTCATCCATGAGCGCATGCGCGATGTGGCGCGTGAGCAGGGCGTGCCGTTCGAGCCCGAGCGGCAAGACAACCAGCACCGCCTGAACATGGGCAACTTCCCGCAGGGCGCGCGCATCATTCCCAACCCGTACAACAAGATTGCAGGCTTCTCGGTGGCGCATGTGCACTTCGTGCCCGGCTTCCCGGTGATGGCCTGGCCAATGATGGAATGGGTGCTCGACACGCAATACGCCGCGCTGCACGGCAGCGGTGTGCAGCGTGAACATTCGATCATCGTCTTCGGCAGCATGGAGGCCACGCTCACGCCGCTGATGGAGCAGGTGGAAGCGGCACACCCGGGCGTGAAAGTGTTCAGCCTGCCGTGTGTGGACGATCAACATGAGTTCGGGCGCCACATCGACCTGGGCGTCAAAGGCCGCGGCGAAGGCCTGGGCGCTGCCTATGCTGCGCTGAAGCATGGCCTGACCCAACTGGCCGTGCGCTGCGGCCCCGAAACAGTGCGCTAGTTGACTCCAGCGCGATTTTGGTGCGCGGCTGCCCGGTTCTTGTGCCGCCTCAGCGTAGCAATCGGTTGCTCCAGACCCAGCGCCGATGACCCAGGCCCGGGCATGCTTTCTGCTAAATTCCCGTGCGCTTTTCCGGGGCGACCCTGATTGGCCACACAACACCCAAACGAATTCAGACCAGCCCCAAGGAGATTAAGACATGGCAAAGACCGTTGCCGACGTGATGAAGATGGTGAAGGACAACGAGATCAAGTTCGTTGACTTCCGCTTCACCGATACCCGCGGCAAAGAACAACACGTCACCGTGCCGGTTTCGCACTTCGACGAAGACAAGTTCATTTCGGGTCATGCCTTTGATGGCTCGTCCATCGCCGGCTGGAAAGGCATTGAAGCCTCCGACATGCTGCTCATGCCGGACCCGAACACCGCCAACATCGACCCGTTCTTCGAAGAACCCACGATTCTGCTGAGCTGCGATGTGCTCGAACCCGGTGATGGCAAGCCCTACGAGCGCGACCCGCGTTCGCTGGCCAAGCGCGCCGAGGCCTACCTGAAGGGCAGCGGCATCGGCGACACCGCCTTCTTCGGCCCCGAGCCCGAATTCTTCATCTTCGACCAAGTGCAGTGGAACGTTGACATGAGCGGCTGCTCGGTCAAGATCGGCTCCGAAGAAGCGCCGTGGAGCTCAGGCGCCACCATCGAAGGCGGCAACATGGGCCACCGGCCCGGCGTCAAGGGCGGCTACTTCCCGGTGCCGCCGGTGGATGGCCTGCACGACATCCGCTCCGAGATGTGCCTGATCCTCGAACAGCTCGGCATCCCGGTCGAGGTGCACCACCACGAAGTAGCGGGCCAGGGCCAGTGCGAAATCGGCACCAAGTTCAGCACGCTGGTGCAGCGCGCCGACTGGCTGCAACTGCAAAAGTACGTCATCCACAACGTGGCCCATGCCTATGGCAAAACGGCCACCTTCATGCCCAAGCCCGTGGTGGGCGACAACGGCAGCGGCATGCACGTGCACCAGTCGATCTGGAAAGACGGCAAGAACTTGTTTGCAGGCGACGGCTATGCGGGCCTGAGCGACACCGCGCTGTTCTACATCGGCGGCATCATCAAACATCGGGCTTTGAACGCCATCACCAACCCCGGCACCAACAGCTACAAGCGCCTGGTGCCCGGCTTCGAAGCGCCGGTGAAGCTGGCCTACAGCTCGCGCAACCGCTCAGCGTCGATCCGCATTCCCTACGTGGCCAACCCCAAGGGCCGGCGCATCGAAGTGCGCTTTCCGGACCCCACCTGCAACCCGTATCTCGGTTTTGCCGCGATGCTGATGGCCGGGCTGGACGGCATTGAAAACAAGATCCACCCGGGCGAGGCCGCCACCAAAGATCTGTACCACTTGCCGCCCGAAGAAGACGCGAAGATTCCCACCGTATGTTCGAGCCTGGAACAGGCGCTGGAATACCTGGACAAGGGCCGTGCCTTCCTCACCAAGGGTGGCGTCTTCACCGACGGCTTCATTGATGCCTACATCGAGCTGAAGATGCAGGAAGTGACGCGCTTCAGAATGACCACGCACCCGGTGGAATTCGACATGTACTACTCGCTGTAAACCAAGCCTTCCCGGGTTTGCTGATGCAGGGACAGCCGTTTGGCTGTCCCTTTTTCATGGATCAAGCCCGCGCTGTGCTGCGCCACAATCGGCCCACTTTGCCCCAGGCTGGAGGGTGTGCGAACGGAATTTGCTAGTCGCAACTCAAAGCTTGCCGTGCAGCGGAGGTTTTCGATATGCGCATTGCCCGATTCAAGCAAGCCACCGTGGCCGCCCTGGCGGTGGCCGCCGGCATCGCCCATGCCCAGGCCGGCGCCACGGCGGTGTACCGCTGCCCGGGGCCGCCGGTGCTGTACACCGACGCCATCAGTTCGCAAGAGGCGCGCGACCGCGGCTGCCGCACCATCGAAGGCGCCCCCATCACCGTGGTGCAGGGCGTGAGCCGGCCGGCCAAGCCGGCGCCGGCCAGTGCCGGGGTGGGTGTGGGCACCACGGCAGCGCCGCCAGCATCGCGCCCTGGCGACGCCCGCGTGGCACCGCAAGAACAGCGCGCCCGCGACAGCGACGCCAAGCGCATTCTCGAAGCCGAGCTGAAGCGCGAAGAAGACCGCATGGCCGGCATGTTGAAGGATTTCAACAACGGCGAGCCTGAGCGCCGCGGCGACGAGCGCAATGCGCAAAAGTACATCGACCGCGTGGCCGACATGAAGGCGGCCTTGTCACGCAAGGAAGCTGACATCGCCGCCCTGCGCCGCGAGCTGCAAAAGCTGCCGTGAAACCGCCCGCCCAGGTGCCTGGCATGGCGCCTGATGCGGCGCCTGGCGCAGCACCACCCGCCGTGGCGCTGCACCAAGAAGCGTTTGACCTGCTGAGCACCATGGTGGCCGTGGCCGAGCCCGGCGGGCGCTGCACGCTGGCCAATGCCACGCTGGAAGACGTGCTCAGTCAGTCACGGCGCACCTTGCAGCGCAGCCACATCACCGATTGGTTTGTCGACAGCAGCGCCTTGCAAGAGACCCTCGCCGCGTTGGCGCGCAACGAAGTGGGCGGCGGGCGCTTCGAAGCTTTGTTGCGCCGTGCGCCCCACGCCGACGCCGCAGCGCTGCGCGTGCGCGTGCATGTCTCGCCGCTTGACGCCACCGGCCGGGTGTTGTTGGAGATGCAGGAAATTCAGGCACAGAGCCGGCAAGACCGCGAGGAACGCGCGCTCGACCAGGCGCAGTCGAACAAGGAGCTGATCCGCAACTTGGCGCACGAGATCAAGAACCCGCTGGGCGGCATCCGCGGCGCGGCGCAACTGCTGGCGATGGAAATCACCTCGCGCGAACTGACCGAGTACACGCGCATCATCATTCAGGAAGCCGACCGCCTGCAGGCCCTGGTGGACCGCCTGCTGGCGCCGCACCGCCGCCCGCATGTGGTGGCCGACGTGAACATCCACGAGGTCTGCGAGCGCGTGCGGGCGCTGGTGCAGGCCGAATACCCGCGTGGCCTGTCGGTAGCGCGGGACTACGACACCTCCATCCCCGAGTTTCGCGGCGACCGCGAACAGCTGATCCAGGCGGTGCTGAACATTGCGCACAACGCCACCCAGGCTCTGGGCGACCGCATCGCAGCCGGCGACGCTCAGCTCACCTTGCGCACCCGCATCGCGCGGCAGGTCACTTTTGGCCGCCAACGCTTCCGACTGGCATTGGAATTGCATATCGAAGACAACGGGCCCGGCGTGCCCGAGGACATCCGCGATCGCATCTTTCACCCTCTGGTGTCTGGACGTGAAGGCGGATCCGGACTCGGGTTGACGCTGGCGCAAACCTTCGTGCAACAACATCAGGGCACGATTGAATGCGACAGCGTGCCGGGACTGACGGTGTTCAAGATCCTGATCCCACTGCCTTGAATGGCGCTCACGAGGCGCCCCCAAAACTGCATGAAACCCATCTGGGTCGTTGACGACGATCACTCCATCCGTTTCGTGCTCGAGAAGGCGCTGTTGCGCGAGCAGTTCACGGTGCGCACCTTCGCCAACCCGCGCGAGGTGATGCGGGCGCTGGAGGAAGACGCGCCGCAGGTGCTGGTCAGCGACATCCGCATGCCCGGCGGCAGCGGCATCGACCTGCTGGCCGCCGTCAAGGCGCGCCACCCGGGCCTGCCCGTCATCATCATGACGGCGTTTTCCGACCTGGACAGCGCCGTGTCGGCCTTCCAGGGCGGGGCGTTTGAGTACCTGCCCAAGCCCTTCGACCTGACCACGGCGGTCGATTTGATCCGCCGTGCCGTGGAAGAAAGCCTGCGCGAAGAAGTAGCCGAAACGGCGCCCGTGCAGGCGCCCGAAATGCTGGGCCAGGCCAGTTCGATGCAGGACGTGTTCCGCGCCATCGGCCGGCTCAGCCAGAGCCAGGTCACGGTGATGATCACCGGCGAATCGGGCACCGGCAAGGAACTGGTGGCGCGCGCGCTGCACAAGCACAGCCCGCGCGGGCAGGGCCCTTTCATCGCTATCAACACGGCGGCCATCCCGAAAGACCTGCTAGAAAGTGAACTCTTCGGCCACGAGCGCGGCGCCTTCACCGGCGCGCAGACCACCCGCCGCGGCCGCTTTGAGCAAGCCGACGGGGGCACGCTGTTTCTGGACGAAATCGGCGACATGCCTTTCGACTTGCAGACGCGCTTGCTGCGCGTGCTGTCCGACGGCCAGTTCTACCGAGTGGGCGGCCACCAGCCGCTGAAGAGCAATGTGCG
>JAYUHT010000578.1:0-3168 GCA_043766725.1 Burkholderiales bacterium
TTCAGTTGGCGCACAGCATTCGCTGCCTGCCGCGAAAGGCCATCAGGGCCCTTCACTTACTCGGCAGACCCGATTCAGGCTGCCGCAATGAGCGGTGCGCCAGGCTGTGTACGCCTGGCGGCACCGCGATGAGTGTGCCGGCCGTTCAGGCCTTCTTCGGGCGCTTGGCGCCGTACTTCGAGCGCGACTGCTTGCGGTCTTTGACGCCTTGCAAGTCGAGCGAACCACGCACGATGTGGTAGCGCACGCCTGGCAGGTCTTTCACGCGGCCGCCGCGCACCAGCACCACGCTGTGCTCTTGCAGGTTGTGCCCTTCGCCGCCGATGTAGGAGATGATTTCGAAGCCGTTGGTCAAGCGCACCTTGGCCACCTTGCGCAAAGCCGAGTTCGGCTTCTTGGGCGTGGTGGTGTACACCCGGGTGCACACGCCACGGCGCTGCGGGCTGTTCTGCATGGCCGGGGACTTGCTCTTGACCGCTTCGACCTGGCGGCCCTGGCGCACGAGCTGGTTGATGGTTGGCATAGGTGGGGTGCGTGTTACGTTGAATGCTGCGCGGCCACCGCACAATGCCGGGGGCCGTAGGGGTTTTCAGTGGACTTTGCCGAGCACTGCACTGCAGGCAGGTCCGAGGCCGGCGCTTCAGTGGCCCCTGCGGCGACCGGCGGCGCGAACTGATCGCACCCAGACACCTCATCAGACACCACTTCAAACAACACTGGTGGACTGCTCGACAAAGAGCGCGGCAACTTTCTGCCGAAAAGCCGAGCATTGTATGGCGCATTTAAGACCACCACAAGAGTACACCCCCGGGCAAACCGAAGCCGTGGTGTTGGACACCAACGCAGCGCTGGACTGGCTGCACTTCAACGACCCGGGTGCGCAGGCCTTTGCGCAGGCAATCATGGCGCGCCGCATGCACTGGCTGGCGTGCCCGGCCATGCGCGCAGAGTACGCGCATGTGGTGCAGCGTGATGACATTGCCGCGCTGCGTGGGGCCGATGCGCCCGCCTTGCTTGCGGCCTGGGACGGCGCGGCGCAAATGCGGCCCGACCCCAGTATCAGCGCCGGCCCAGGGCTGAGCTGCACCGACGTTGATGACCAGGTCTTCATCGACCTGGCGCTCGAACAACGCTGCCGCTGGCTGCTCACCCACGACAAGGCCCTGCTGGGCCTGGCGCGGCGTGCCCGAGAACGGGGCGGCCTCGTCATCTGCACGCCTCGGCAGTTCGCTGTGCTGTGGCTGGGCGCTGAACAGCCGCCGTAGAGCGGCCGGGCGCAGCACCAAAAAACAAGGCGGCCGAAGCCGCCTTGTTGCCATGCTGAAGCGCCTGGCAGGTCAGTCGGCGCTGCCCACCGCAGGCAGTGCATGCTCGGCATCCACCGCGGCCATTTGCGCCGCCGCCAGCTCTTCGGCCTCTTGCAGGGCGATGGCTTTGCGCTCGGTGTCGTCCATGGCTTCCTTGGCCTTGCGCGCGATGTGGAAAGCCATGCCCGTGCCAGCAGGAATGAGCCGGCCGACGATGACGTTTTCCTTCAAGCCGCGCAGCTCGTCACGCTTGCCCATGATGGCCGCTTCAGTCAGCACCCGGGTGGTCTCCTGGAACGACGCTGCAGAGATGAACGAGTCGGTCGAGAGCGATGCCTTGGTGATGCCCAACAGCACGTCAGCATGGCTCGCAATGGTCTTGCCTTCGCCGCGCAAGCGGTCGTTGGTGTCGAGCAATTCCGAACGCTCAACCTGCTCTCCCGGGATGTAGGTTGAATCGCCCGAATTGACGATCTGCACCCGGCGCAGCATCTGGCGCACGATCACTTCGATGTGCTTGTCGTTGATCTTCACGCCCTGCAGGCGATAGACGTCTTGCACCTCGTCAACGATGTAGCGCGCCAGCTCTTCCACACCCAGCAGGCGCAAGATGTCTTGCGGCTCGGCCGAGCCGTCAACGATGAGTTCACCGCGATTGACCACCTGGCCTTCGTGCACCAGGATGTTCTTTTCCTTGGGCACGAGTTCTTCGTAGACCTTGGCATCAGGGTCGGTGATCTGCAAGCGCACCTTGCCCTTGGTTTCCTTGCCGAACGACACCGTGCCGGTGATCTCGGCCAGCGTGCCCTTGTCCTTCGGGCTGCGCGCTTCGAACAACTCGGCCACGCGCGGCAAGCCGCCCGTGATGTCACGCGTTTTCTGGCCTTCGACCGGAATGCGCGCCAGCACCTCGCCAGGCGCCAGGTCTTGGCCATCGCGCACTTGCACGAGTGAGCCGACCGGGAAGCCGATGGTCACCGAGTGGTCGGTGCCGGGGATCTTGACCTCGATGCCCGCTGCATCCAGCAGTTTGACTTGCGGCCGGATCACCTTGGCCGCGCCGCGGCGCTTCGGGTCGATGACCACCAGCGTAGACAGGCCCGTCACTTCGTCCAATTGCTTGGCCACGGTGACGCCCTCTTCCACGTTCTCGAACTTCGCCTTGCCGGCGAACTCGGTGATGATGGGGCGGGTCAGCGGGTCCCAGTTGGCCAGCACGGTGCCGGCCTTGAGCGACTGGTCTGAGCGGATGTTCAAGGTGGCGCCATACGGCACCTTGTGGCGCTCGCGCTCGCGGCCATGCTGGTCGGCAATGATGATTTCACCGGAACGCGAAATCACCACCAGCTCGCCCTTGCCATTCGTCACATAACGCATCGTCGGGTTGAAGCCGATGATGCCGTCGCTCTTGGCTTCCACGCTGTTGGCCACGGCCGCACGCGAGGCCGCACCACCGATGTGGAAGGTGCGCATCGTCAACTGCGTGCCCGGTTCGCCGATCGACTGCGCGGCGATCACGCCCACCGCTTCGCCCACGTTCACCAACCCACCGCGGCCCAGGTCGCGGCCATAGCAGTGTGCGCACAGGCCAAAGCGCGTGGCGCAGGTCAGTGGCGTGCGCACCTTCACTTCGTCGGCGCCCGCAGCTTCGAGCAGGTCGAGCGCGTCTTCATCGAGCATCTGGCTACCTGCCAGCAGCACGGTCTGCGTCTCGGGGTGCAGCACCTCAATGGCGGTGACGCGACCCAGGATGCGGTCGCGCAACGACTCAATGACTTCGCCACCTTCAACCAAGGCGCGCATGGCGATGCCGTTCTGCGTCTTGCAGTCGTCTTCAATCACTACCAGGTCCTGCGTCACG
>JAYUHT010000579.1:0-3168 GCA_043766725.1 Burkholderiales bacterium
CCCGCTCGCTCATCAAGATTCGACACCTCGATAAACGGGCACTCAAAGGGCAATGCCGTCCTCGCTTTCACGGGGGTACGGTGAAACATCCGGGCTAACCCGCCAGGCGTACCGAAGCCGCATCAATCTGCGCTTTCAACTCGGCATAGCTGTGCGTCACCGCGAACTGCGGGAACTGCTTGGTGATGGCCTCGGGTGGGTGGATGAAGAAGCCTGCGTCGGCGGCGCTGAGCATGCCGGTGTCGTTGTACGAGTCGCCCGCGGCGATCACCTGGTAGTTCAGGCTTTTCAGCGCATTCACCGCCACGCGCTTCTGATCCGGCTGGCGCAGCTTGTATTCGCTCACATAACCATCGGCATCAGTCACCAGGCGATGGCAGAACAAGGTCGGCCTGCCGAGCTGCACCATCAACGGGTCGGCAGACTCGTAGAAGGTGTCGGACAGGATCACCACCTGGAAGCGGCTGCGCAGTTCATCCAGGAAGGCGCGCGCGCCATCCATCGGCGCCATGCTGGCGACCACGTTTTGAATGTCCACCAACTTCAGCCCGCGCTGGCGCAGCAGCCCCAGGCGAAAGCGCATCAGCTTGTCGTAGTCGGGCTCATCGCGTGTGGTGCGCGAAAACTCGGCAATGCCGGTGCGCTGGGAAAATTCAATCCAGATCTCGGGCACGAGCACGCCTTCGAGATCGAGGCAAACGACTTGCATTGCGGGGCTTTCGGGTTGAGCAAAACGGCCGCGATGCTACTGCCTGCGCCGCGCAGCATCAGGCCGAAACGTAGGTGCCCGCCCCAGTGGCCAACAGCACGCCGTCTTCGTTGTGCAACTGCATTTGCACCGAGCCGAAATGCCCGCCCAGGCGCAGCAACTGTGCGCGCACGGTGAACAGCTGGCCCACGCCCTGGCGCAGAAAGTCGGTGCGCAGGTCGATGGTGCCCACGCGGTTGAAGCGGTGCAGCACCTGTTCCGGGCTTTCGTCAGCGAACTTCTCGGCCAAGGCCCACATGATGAGCAGGCCACCGGTGGTGTCGAGCGCCGCGGCGGTCACGCCGCCATGCAGCCGGCCGGAAAGTCGGTGCCCGGTCAGGCCCGCATGCATGTCGAAGCGGGCCGTGACTTCCTTGTCGCCCAGGCTCGCGAGCTTCAGGCCCAGGGTCTGGTTGAAGGTGATCTGCTGCTCGAACACATCGGCGATCAGCGCTTCCAGGCGCGCTTGCTCGGCGGCGTTGCGCCGGGTCTTGGCCACATGGGCCGTCATGGCTGCGCGGGCTTCAGCACTTCGGGGAGTGCGGCGCGGTGAAAACCTTCGAAGGCCGGCGCGGGCGTGTGGTCGGCGCTGCGGTGCGCGCTGTTGCCCAGCGGCACGCCGCCGTCGATGGGCACGGTGATGCCGGTGACGAAGGCCGCGGCCGGCGAGAGCAAAAAGACGATCACCGCGCTGACCTCGGCCTCCAGCCCCAGGCGGCGCAGCGGCACATGGTTCTTCAGGTGGGCGATGCTGGCGCGCATCGCGCCGTCATAGGTGTCCATGCCGCTGGAAGCGATCCAGCCCGGCGCCACGGCGTTCACACGCACGTTGGCACGCGCCCATTCATGCGCGGCGGTTTGTGTCAGGTTGGCCATGCCGGCGCGCGCCGCGCCCGAATGCGCCATGCCGGGCATGCCGTTGCGAAAGTCAGCCGTCATGTTGACGATGGCGCCACCGTGCGCGGCCATGCTCTGGTTGAACACCTCGCGCATCATCAGGAAGCCGCCGGTGAGGTTGTTGCCCACCACCGCGTCAAAGCCGCGCTTGCTGATTTTTTCCAGCGGCGCCGGGAACTGCCCGCCGGCGTTGTTGACCAGGCCGTGCACCCGGCCATGGCGGGCCAGCACGGCGGCCACGCCGGCCTTCACGGCGTCTTCATCGCGGATGTCGAACGCCGCGGTGTCGCAGCGCCCGCCGTCGTGCGCGATCTCGGCGGCCACGGCGTCAAGCCGCTCCTGCTTGCGCCCGCTGATCACCACTTGCGCGCCCAGCGCCGCCAGCTCATGCGCCACGCAGCGGCCGATGCCGCTGCCGCCACCGGTGACCCAATGCACCTGGCCGGCGAACAGGGCAGGGCGAAAGACGCTGGCGTAGTGCGTTTTGATGTCGCTCACAAAGTCATCCTCTAGCATCGAGCAAAGACCAAGGATAGAGCATGCCTCTCACCGCACAGCCCAACTCGGCGCCTGCGTCACGCCATGACAGGCTTGATGCCCTGCGCGGCTTGGCCATGGTCTGGATGATGGTCTTCCACTTCTGTTTCGACCTCAACCTCAACGGCCTGATCAGCCCCAAACAGAACTTCTACGCCGACCCGTTCTGGACCTGGCAGCGCAGTGCCATCGTCAGCCTGTTCGTCTTCTGCGCCGGCTTCAGCCAGGCGTTAGCGTTGACGCAAGGCCAGAGGTGCCCGCGGTTTTCGCCACGTTTTTGGCGCCGCTGGGCGCAGGTGGCGGGCTGCGCGGTACTGGTGAGCCTGGGCTCGGTCTGGATGTTCCCGAATAGCTGGATCAGCTTTGGCGTGCTGCACGGCATGGCGGTGATGCTTGTGCTGGTGCGGCTGGCCTGGCCGCTGCAGCGCGGGCTGTGGCTGCTGGCCTTGCTGGCGCTGGTGTTGCCGTTTTTTTGGCAGCACGCCGCGTTCAACAGCCGCTGGCTGAACTGGACCGGCCTGGTCACCAAGCTGCCGGTGACCGAAGACTATGTCCCCGTGTTGCCCTGGCTGGGTGTGATGTTGATCGGCGCCGCAGTGGGGCGCTGGGTGTTGGCCGAACGCGCGGCCTGGTTGATGCCTGCTGCAACAGGCCCGCTGCGTGGCCTGGCCCTGCTGGGGCGCTGGCCGCTCACGGTCTACATGCTGCACCAGCCACTCTTCCTGGGCTTGATCGAACTGCACAAGCTGTGGCGCTGAACGCGGCGGCGACAATCCAGCGATGACCAAGAAATTGCTCTATGGCTTTCACGCGGTGGGCGTGCGCTTGAAGATCGCGCCGGCCAGCGTGCTGGAAGTGCACGTCGACGCCGGCCGCCGCGACGCGCGCATGCGCCAGTTCGTGCAGCGCGTGCGCGACGCCGGCGCGAAGCTCGTTGAAAGTGACGCCGAACGTTTGTTTCGCCTGTGCGGCAGCGCCGGCCACCA
>JAYUHT010000580.1:0-3161 GCA_043766725.1 Burkholderiales bacterium
GGTGATGGCCTGGATCATCTTCGAGCCGTGCTTGATCATGCCGGCCTGCTCGCTGTCGCGCCCCACCATGTAGCCGGTCGTGTTTTGCAGGTAGACGATGGCGTGGCCGAGTTGGCAGCAGCGCTGGATGAAGTGCGTGGCCTTGTTGGCCCCATTCACGTCGATGGGCCCGTTGTTGCTGACGATGCCGACCTGGTGGCCTTCGATGCGCGCCTGCACGCACAGCGTTTGCGCTCCGTAGCCGGGTTTGAACTCGAGCCAGGCCCCGCTGCCTGCCGAATCGTCGATCAGGCGCAGCATCACCTCGCGCATGTCCACCGGCTGGCGCAGCTCGGTCGGCATCAGGCCCAGCAACTCGTCGGCAGCGAAACGCGGCGGCGCAAAGCTGTTGCTGGCGGGCGAACCCCAGCCCAGGTTGTCGAGCACCTGCCGTGCGATGCCCAGCGCATGCCGGTCGTCCTCGGCCATGTGCTCGCCCAGGCCCGTGACGGTGGTGTGCATCTCGGCCCCACCCAGTTCTTCTTCCAGGGCGACTTCACCGGTGGCCGCTTTCAGCAGCGGCGGCCCGGCCAGAAAGGCGCGTGAGCGGCCGCGCACCATCACCACCACATCGCTCAAGCCGGGCATGTAGGCGCCGCCTGCGGTGCCCGAGCCGTGCTGAACGGTGACGACGGGAATGCCCGCTGCCGACAGCCGCGCCAGGTTGCGAAACAGCGCGCCGCCGAGCACGAAACCTTCGACCTTGTAGCGCTTCAGGTTCGCACCGGCGCTTTCCACCAGGTGGATGAAGGGCAGCTTGTTTTGCAGCGCGATCTCTTGCGCGCGCAAGATTTTGTCCAGCCCCATGGCCTGAATGGCGCCGGCGTCGATGCCCGAGTCGCTGGCCACCACCATGCAGCGCACACCGCTGACGCTGCCGATGCCGGCGATCATGCCGCCGCCCGGCACCGAACGCTCGGGGTCAGGTGTGTCTTGCAGCCAGCCGGCCATCGCGCACAGCGGCAGCCACGCTGCGCCGGGGTCGAGCAGCAGGGCGATTCGATCACGCGGCAACAACTGGCCGCGCTTGTCGAACCTGGGCTGCGACTTGGCCGAGGCGCGCACGGCGCGGGCTTCCAGGCTGCGCAGCAAGTCGATGCGCGTCAGCATGGCAACGCGCCGTGTTTGCGCTGTGCTGCCCGCCGGGTTCCAGCTCGACGTGAAGCTGCTCATGCCGCAAACACCTTCGGCACCACCGCCCGATGAAAGCCGTCGAACGGTTTCACGGCGGCCCGCTCACGCACCTGCGCGTTGGGCAAACTCATCGGCCAGCCCATGCGCGCCTGCGGCCGCGCCCCGTCCACCCGCAGCGTGGTGCCGCTGATGAAATTGGCCCCTGGGCTGAGCAGGAAGACGATCGCCGCCGACACCTCGGCCTCGACGCCGAAGCGCCCCATCGGCACCGTGTTGCGCATGGCGCGCAGCATGTCGCCTGCCTCGGGCGGGTAGTGGTCCATGCCGCTGGAGGCGATGTAGCCGGGGGCCACGGCATTCACCCGCACGCCGCTGACGGCCCACTCGGCCGCCGCCGTTTCGGTGAAGCTGACCATGCCCGCGCGGGCCGCGCCGCTGTGGCCCATGCTGGGCATCGAACCCCACATGTCGGCCACGATGTTGACGATGTTGCCGCCGTGCTCGCGCATGCTTTGCAGGTAGCACTCGCGTGCCATCAGAAAGCCGCCGCTGAGGTTGCTGGCCACCACCGCGTCCCAGCCCTTGGCCGAGATGGATTCGAGCGCTGCCAGGTACTGGCCGCCGGCGTTGTTGACCAAGGCGTCGATGCGCCCATGCTTGGCTTTGACGGCAGCGACAGTCGCCTGCACCGCTTCTTCTTGCCGAATATCGCAACTGAAAAAACCAGCGCGCCCACCGTCGTGTTCGATCTCGGTGGCGGTGGCCTGCAGCTTGTCCAAGCTGCGCCCGATCAGCACCACCTGCGCGCCCAGCGCGGCCAGTTCGTGCGCGGTGCAGCGGCCGATGCCCGAGCCGCCACCGGTGACGATGACCACGCGGTCGGCGAACAGGCCGGGCGCGAAGATGGATGCGTATTCAGCGCTCATGCAGGCTCCGGGTGAATGAACAGCGAGATGGCCGCGTCGGTCAGGTCGTCGAGCGTGGCCGACTTGCGGGCGCTGTACCACTGGACCGACCAGTTCAGCGCACCGAAGATCAGCAGCCGCGCCAGATGCACGTCGCCGTGCATGCGGCCTGCCGCCGCCAGCGCTTGCAGCACCGGCATCCAGGCCGCTTCGTAGCTGGCTTGCAGCCGGTTCACCGAGGCGCGCTGGCGGGCGTTCAGCGAGCGCCATTCGTACAACATCACCGGGATGAAATCGCTGCCCGGCCCGAGCAACACGCCGAAGTGGTTGCGGATCAGGTTTCGCAGGGCTTCGACCGGGTCGGCGGTACTGATGGGCACGGCGGTTTGCCGTTCCAGTGCGGTGCGCATGCCTTCCTGCATCACCGCGTGCAGCAGCGCTTCCTTGCTTTTGAAATGATAGAACGGCGAGCCGGCGCGCATGCCCACCGCGGCGGCGATGTCGCGCGTGGTGGTGGCACCGAAGCCTTTGCGGCGGAACAGGCGCGCAGCGGCCGTGACCAGTTGGCGGCGGCGGTTGCCTTCGTCGCGCTCGTCTGCCGTTTTGCGTGGGCGACCCCGAGGGCGCTTCACCGCCATTGCGGGCGAGACGTGGGTGGCCGATGAGGACGGCATGCGAAGTGCGACGGTCATGGCTGGCTTCTTCCGCTTGAAGCGAGCGCAATTACACAAAGCGCTTGCTCTGCGTAAAGTCTATGCTGTTTCGCGCTCGTCGATCAAGCGCTTTTCGACCTGCCACCAACCGGAAAATTCATCAGGTCCTGGCGAACCGCGTGGCCGCGTCACATCGCCCTGGGCTGGCAAGCGAGCCGGCAAATGAGCCGGCAAACGAGCCGTGCCGGGTCGGGCCGGATCAAGCGTGCAACAGCCTCGCGACCTCGTACATCACGCAGCCGCTCAAGGCGAGAACCACCACGAACAAAAGCACCAGCGTGACGAGGCCCTTCGTGGGCGAGCGCCGCAGGGATTTCTTGCGTGACTCGGGCAGCGGGTCGAACCACGACTCGGTCGCTGCGCAGGTGGA
>JAYUHT010000581.1:0-8366 GCA_043766725.1 Burkholderiales bacterium
GCCGGCACCCTGGGCCCCACGCCGCGCACCGCCAGCATCAGCCCCGACGTGAACGACCCGGCGGCGCGCAACGTCAGCTTCGACGAATTGCGCGCGGCCTACTTCGAGCAGGCCTCGGGCTTGCTGGAAGGCGGCTGTGATTTGTTTTTGGTGGAAACCATTTTCGACACGCTGAACGCCAAGGCGGCGCTGTTCGCGCTGGACGAGCTGATGGAGCAAACCGGTGAACGCCTGCCGGTGATGATTTCCGGCACGGTGACCGACGCCTCGGGCCGCATCCTTTCCGGCCAGACCGTGGCCGCCTTCTGGCATTCGCTGCGCCACGCCAGGCCGCTGAGCATCGGCCTGAACTGCGCCTTGGGCGCGGCGTTGATGCGCCCCTATATCGAAGAGTTGGCCAAGGTGGCAGGCGACACGTTCATCAGCTGCCACCCCAACGCCGGCCTGCCCAACCCGATGAGCGAAACCGGCTTTGACGAGACGCCCGAGGTCACCAGCAGCTTGCTCGAAGGCTTTGCGCGCGAAGGCTTCATCAACCTGGCCGGCGGCTGCTGCGGCACCACGCCGGAGCACATCGCGGCCATCGCCAAGCGTGTGGGTCAGTACCGGCCGCGTTCGCGCCAGGATCCGCTGTTCAGCGCCCTGGCTGCGGCTTGAACGGGCTCAAGCTGCCGCGTTGCGCTCGCGTTCGGGCGGCTCGATATCGGCCCAAAGGTCTTCGGCGTTGATGTTCAAGCCCACGCTGGCCAGTTGCACGGTTTGGCCGCCTTCAAAGGGGTGCAGCACCCACAGGCCGTCAGCGCTTTTGCGATAAACGTCGCAGCGGTGGCTGTCCAGATCAACCAACACGTATTCGGCCAGGCTGGGCAACTGGCGATAGGCGGCGAATTTCTCGCCGCGGTCGTACGCCGCGGTCGAGGGCGACAACACCTCCACCACCAACACCGGTTGCGATTTGATCAGGGGCGAGGCCAGGTCTGCCGCGCTGCATGTGACCATCACATCGGGGTAGAAGAAACTGTTCGCGGCGTCAACCTGCAGCTTGACGTCATTCAAGTAGGTGCGGCAAGGCGTGCCCTTCAGGTGCGGGCGCAGGGTCATCCCCAAGTTAAGCACCATGCTGGCATGCCGATCCAGCACCCCCGTCATGGCAAACACCTCGCCGCGCAGGAACTCGTGCTTGATGGTTTGCGTTTCGTCCCAGGCGAGGAATTCCTGAGCCGTCATGCGCGGTTTGGCGAGGGCTTGTCCCATGTCGATTCCAGTCAGGGTGGCTGCGGGCAGTGTAGTGGCGGCCGTGGCGCCGCGCCAAGCGGCGCCGGCAGCGCAAGCCGGCGCGATGGCTACAATTCCGCCCCTTCCCAAGGAGCGTTGCAACAGCGGTTAACCGCTGCCAGGCTTGGGGCCACGCCGGTGCAACGCTGGCGTTTCGCAACGGCGCTCGCGGTTCAACACTGCGAGACTGCTTTTGACATCTGCCGTACTGCCCCTGCCTTTGCCACTTCGCCTGTCCGGCCTGGAGGCCATGAGCATCGAAACCGGTTCACTGTTCGTGAACATCGGCGAGCGCACCAACGTCACCGGCTCCAAGGCCTTCGCCCGCATGATCCTGGAAGGGCGCTTTGAAGACGCCTTGGCCGTGGCGCGCCAGCAGGTGGAAAACGGTGCGCAAATCATCGACATCAACATGGACGAGGCGATGCTGGACAGCCAGGCCGCCATGGTGCGCTTCCTGAACCTGGTGGCCGGCGAGCCCGAAATCGCGCGCGTGCCGATCATGATTGATTCGTCCAAATGGAGCGTCATCGAAGCCGGCCTGAAGTGCATCCAGGGCAAGGGCATCGTGAACTCGATTTCGCTCAAGGAAGGCGAGGCCGAGTTCAAGCGCCAAGCGACACTTGTCAAACGTTATGGTGCCGCCGCCGTGGTGATGGCCTTTGACGAAAAAGGCCAGGCCGACACGTTCGCACGCAAGACGGGCATCTGCCAGCGTGCTTACCGCGTGCTGGTCGATGACGTGGGTTTCGCGCCCGAAGACATCATCTTCGACCCCAACATCTTCGCCATCGCCACCGGTATCGAGGAACACGACAACTACGCCGTCGACTTCATCAACGCCACGCGCTGGATCAAAGCCAACCTGCCCGGCGCCAAGGTCTCGGGCGGGGTGAGCAACGTGAGCTTCAGCTTCCGCGGCAACGACCCTGTGCGCGAGGCGATTCACACCGTGTTCCTGTATCACGCCATCCAGGCGGGCATGGACATGGGCATCGTCAACGCCGGCATGGTGGGCGTGTACGACGATCTCGAACCCACTTTGCGCGAGCGCGTGGAAGACGTGGTGCTGAACCGCAAGCCGGTGCTGAAGGCGGGCGAGGTTGCGCTCACGGCCTCCGAGCGCTTGCTTGAAGTAGCCGATTCCGCCAAGGGTGCGGCCAAGGATGAAACCACCCGCCTGGCCTGGCGCGTGGGCAGCGTGAACGAGCGCCTCAGCCACGCCCTGGTGCATGGCATCACGGAGTTCATCACCGTCGATACCGAAGAGTGCTGGCAGGCGGTGTGCGCCGGCGGCGGGCGCCCGCTGCACGTGATCGAAGGGCCCTTGATGGCCGGCATGAACATCGTGGGCGAACGCTTCGGCGCGGGCAAGATGTTCCTGCCCCAGGTGGTGAAGAGCGCGCGCGTGATGAAGCAGGCGGTGGCGCACTTGCTGCCGTACATCGAAGAAGAAAAGCGCCTGCATGTGGCTGGTGGCGGCACCGCCAAGCCGAAGGGAAAGATCGTCATCGCCACCGTTAAGGGTGACGTGCATGACATCGGCAAGAACATCGTCACCGTGGTGCTTCAGTGCAACAACTTCGAAGTCATCAACATGGGCGTGATGGTGCCGGCGCAAGACATTCTTGAAAAAGCGCGCATCGAAGGGGCTGACTTGATCGGGCTGTCGGGTCTCATCACGCCCAGCCTGGAAGAGATGCAGCATGTGGCGGCCGAAATGCAGCGCGACGACTACTTCCGCTCGCGCGCCACGCCGCTGCTCATTGGCGGGGCCACCACCAGCCGGGTGCACACGGCGGTGAAGATCGCGCCGCACTACAGCGGCCCGGTAGTCTATGTGCCCGATGCGTCGCGCAGCGTGGGCGTGTGCAGCGAGCTGTTGTCCGACGAACGTTCCACCGCCTACCTGGCCGAGTTGAAGGCAGACTATGAGCAGGTGCGCAGGCTGCACGCCAGCAAGAAGGTGACGCCTTTGGTTAGCCTGGCTGCGGCACGGGCCAACAAGGCGGTGGTGGATTGGGCGAGCTACGCACCCCCCGTGCCACGCGCCATGGGCAGGCGCGTGTTCAAGCACCAAGATTTGGCCGAACTGGCGCGCCACATCGACTGGGGCCCGTTCTTCCAGACCTGGGACCTGGCCGGCCGCTACCCCGCCATCCTGCAAGACGAGGTGGTGGGTGACGCGGCGCAAAAGGTGTTTGCCGACGCGCAGGCTCTGCTGAAGAAGGTCATCGATGGCCGCTGGCTGCAAGCGCACGGCGTGGTCACGCTGTTGCCGGCCAACACGGTGGGCGACGACACCATTGAAATCTACGCCGATGAGTCGCGCAGCCAAGTGCTGCTGCGCTGGCAGCCGCTGCGCCTGCAAAGCGAGCGCCCGGTGGTTGATGGCGTGAAAAGGCCCAACCGCAGCCTGGCCGATTTCGTCGCGCCCAAGGGTGTGCGGGCCGACTACATTGGCGCCTTCGCGGTGACCGCCGGCCATGGCGCCGGCGCGCGCGCCGCGAAGTTTGAGCAGGCGCTGGACGACTACTCCGCCATCATGCTCAAGGCCCTGGCCGACCGTCTGGCCGAGGCCTTTGCCGAGCGTTTGCACGAGCGCGTGCGCAAGGAGTTCTGGGGCTACGCGGCCGATGAAAGCCTGACGCTTGAGCACAGGATTGCGGAGCAGTACCGGGGCATCCGCCCGGCACCGGGCTACCCGGCGTGCCCCGATCATTCAGTGAAGCGCGGGATGTTTGACTTGCTGCAAGCCAGCGAGATCGACATGGCCCTGATCAGCAGCCTGGCCATGACGCCGGCAGCCAGCGTGAGTGGCTTCTATCTGGCGCACCCGCAGGCGGTGTACTTCAACGTCGGGCGCATCGGCGAAGATCAGCTGGCGGATTGGGCTCAGCACCAAGGTGTCTCGTTGGACGCGGCGCGCCGTATGCTGGCGCCGAACTTGTAGGATCTTGGCTCAGTGCGTCATCGTCGCAGCGCCGCGCCGCGTTGCCTACCCACCTGCACTCGAAGGAGTTGACATGATCCGCACCTTTGTCTCTGCCCTGGCTGTGACCGCCGCACTGGCCGCCGGTGCTGCCCGGGCGGCCGACCCGGACCCTGCGCCGGCGGCGCCTTCGGCCAAACAACTGGCTGCCCTGTGCGCCGAGTGCGCCATCGTCAACACCGTGAAGACGGAGCGTCGCCGCGGCAAGGCCAGCGGCGTGGGCATTGCCGGCGGTGCCGTGGCCGGTGGGGTGGTCGGCAGCAAGGTGGGCGACAGCACGGTTGGCACCGTGGGCGGGGCCGTGGTGGGTGGCGTGGTCGGCAACGAGATTGAAAAGCGGTTAAAAAAGCGCACCGTGTGGGTCACCACCGTGACGCTGAAAAATGGCACCAGCCAACGCTTCGAGGCCGATGCCGACCCCGGCCTGAAGGCCGGCGACACGGTGGCGGTGGCCAACGGCAGGCCCACCAAGCGCTGATTGCCTGGAGCTGCCGCGCCCGGCAGTGCGGCGGCAGCGGAGTCAGCAGCTCGGCCGCTCAGCCCGCGAGCACGCGCCGGTATTGCAAGGCCTCGGCCACATGTGCCGTGGCCACGCTGCTGGCGCCGCCCAGGTCAGCAATCGTTCGCGCCACCTTCAGCGCGCGGTGCAGGCTGCGTGAAGACCAGCCCAGGCGCTGCGCCGCGGTTTGGGCAAAGCGCGCGGCGGTTTCGTCCAGCGCCAGCACGCCGTCCAACTGCGCCGCTGCCAGCGCCGCATTGGCCAGGCCCTGGCGCGCCGTTTGCGCAGCGCGCGCCTGCGCCACGCGCTGCGCCACCACGCTGGAAGCCTCGCCATCGGGCAGGGCCATCAAGGCCTGTGGGCTGATGGCCTGGACCTCGATCTGCATGTCCAACCGATCCAGCAGCGGGCCTGACAAACGCGCCTGGTAGCGCGCCACGGCGTCAGGCGTGCAGCGGCAGGGCTTGCCCGTGGCGGCTTGCGCGCCCAAGAAGCCGCAGGGGCAAGGGTTCATGGCCGCGATGAGCTGAAAGCGGGCCGGGAACGTGGCCTGGTGCGCGGCACGGGCGATGGTGATGCGGCCGTTTTCTAACGGTTCACGCAAGGCTTCGAGTGCGCTGCGGGGGAATTCGGGCAACTCATCCAGGAACAACACGCCGCCATGGGCCAAGGAGATCTCGCCTGGCCGCGGCGGTGAGCCGCCCCCCACCAGGGCCACCGAGCTGGCCGTATGGTGCGGGCTGCGCCACGGCCGCTGACCAAAGCTGGCGGCATCAAAGCCCTGTGTGCTGAGTGAGTTGATGGCCGCACTGGCCAGGCGTTCGTCTTCATCCATGGGCGGCAGCAAAGCGGCCAGGCGCTGCGCCAGCATCGATTTGCCCGTGCCCGGCGGGCCCACCATCAGCAGGCTGTGGCCACCGGCGGCGGCAATTTCCAGGGCACGTTTGGCGCTGGCCTGGCCCTTCACTTCGCGCAAGTCTGGCAGGGCGGCTGCGGCCGCCAGCGGCACGGGCTCCGCACGCGGCAGCGGTTGGGCATCGTCGCCCGGCAGCAGGGCCTGCACCACTTGCAGCAGGTGCGCGGCGCTGCGCACATCCAGCCCCTGCACATGCGCGGCCAGGCCGGCGCTGGCTTCGGGCAGCACCAGCATGCGCGTGCAGCCGGCACGGCGCGCGCCCAGGGCCAGGGCCAGGGCGCCGCGAATGGGCTGCAACTCACCGGCCAATGACAACTCGGCGGCGAACTCGCAGGCAGCGAGCTTGGCCGTGTCGAGCATGCCCTGCGCGGCCAGGATGCCCAGCGCAATGGGCAGGTCGAAGCGCCCGCTGTCCTTGGGCAGATCGGCCGGCGCCAGGTTCACGGTGATGCGCTTGTTGTGCGGGAAGGCGAAGCCGCTCTGCGCCAGCGCCGCGCGCACCCGTTCGCGCGCTTCCTTCACTTCGGTGTCGGCCAGGCCCACCAGGGTGAAGCTGGGCAGGCCGTTGGCCAGGTGCACTTCCACGCGCACCTCGGCCGCCTCCAGCCCATCGAGCGCGCGGCTCATCACCACAGCCAATGACATCCTTGCCCCCCTGCTGCCCGAACCCGGCGCGATTGTGACCAGCCCTTCAGGCAGCCCTTACGCCACGCCACTTGCGCTACGCTGTGCACACCCCATACAGCGAGCCGGCCATGCCCAATTCAGCCCAAGTCACCGTTCAACGTTTGCCCAATCACGTGGCCTTGGTCACCATCAATCGGCCCGAGGCGCGCAACGCCATCAGCCCGGAGGTGGCGCAAGGGCTGGAAGCGGCGATCGATGAAACCGATGCTGACGACGATGTCTGGGTCGTCATCCTCACCGGCACCGGGCCCGAGGCGTTTTGCGCCGGGGCTGACCTGAAAGCGGTCTCGGCCGGCCGCGCCAGCGAACTGCGCACGGCACGCGGCGGCTTTGCCGGCTTCGTGCATGCGCGGCGCAACAAGCCCTGGATCGCCGCGGTGAACGGCCCCGCCCTGGCCGGCGGCTGCGAGTTGGTGCTGGCCTGCGACCTGGTGGTGGCCGTGCCGCAGGCGCGCTTTGGTTTGCCGGAAGTCAAGCGCGGGCTGATCGCTTCGGCCGGCGGGCTGTACCGCCTGCCGCGCGCGCTGCCCAGCGCCGTGGCGCGCGAAATGATCCTCACCGGCGAGCCCATCAGCGCTGAGCGTGCGCATGCGCTGGGCATGGTCAACGTGCTGGCGCTGGCGCCCGAAGGGCTGCTCGATGCCGCGCAAGCGCTGGCCGCGCGCATCACCGTGAACGCACCCATCGCGGTGCGTGAAAGCTTAGACGTGGCGCGCCAAACGTTTGATTTGAGCGACGCCGAGCTGGCCCGCGCCAGCGAGCAAGGCCAGGCCCGCACCATGGCCAGCGAAGACTTCAAGGAAGGCCCGCGGGCGTTCATTGAAAAGCGCGCGCCGCGTTGGCAAGGCCGCTGAAGGCTAGGCCCTGAACGGCAGCGGGCACGGCGCCATGCCTCTGCCCTTCCAGCCAGGATGAGCGCCATTGCACCGTAGCGGTGCGCGCTTCGTTGTGGTGCGCTATGGCGTCGCTAACGTGATGGTTGCGCGCTAAAACAGGGCGCGCCAACGCCTGTGCGCCCTGGCACGGAAGCTGCAAACGCTGGTGGGTGACTCATTTGAAACACCCACAGGAGCCTTGCATGAAAAAAACCTTAGCTATTGCCGCCGCTGCTGTTTTGGCTGCCGCTACCTTGCCTGCCCTGGCCGCCGACGGCCTGGCCTACAACATCGGCGCGTTCACCGAATACAGCTACCGTGGCCTTTCACAAACGCGGCTGAAGCCGGCGGTGCAAGGCGGAGTTGACTACACCCAGGGCACGTTCTATGCAGGCGCCTGGGCCTCGAACATCAAGTGGATCAAGGACGGCGGCGGTAGTGCCTCCGTCGAGGTCGACCTCTACGCCGGCTACAAAGGTGAGATCAGCAAAGATCTGGCCTATGACGTCGGTGTGCTGGCTTACCAGTACCCCAGCCACAAGCTGGGCATCAGCCCCAACACGGGCGAAATTTACGGCGCCCTCACCTACGGCCCGGCCACGCTGAAGTATTCGCACAGCGTGACCAACCTGTTCGGCTTTGCCAACAGCAAGAACAGCGGCTACCTTGATCTGTCGGCCAGCTTCGATGTCGGCAACGGCATCGCGTTGGCGCCGCACATCGGCCACCAGCGCGTGGCCCACACCTCGGCCGCGTCGTACACCGACTACTCGCTCACGCTGAGCAAAGACTTCAGCGGCGTCACGTTCAGCGGCGCGCTGATTGGCACCGATGCCAACGGCTATGTTTCTCCGAACGGCAAAGACCTGGGCAAGGCCCGCGTCGTGCTCGGCGCGAAGTACAGCTTTTAACGTTTGACGGCAGCCAATCCAAAACAAAGGAGAACCACCATGAAGATGATCACGGCGATCATCAAGCCGTTCAAGCTTGATGAAGTGCGTGAAGCCTTGAGCGCCATCGGCGTGCAGGGCGTCACGGTCACGGAAGTGAAGGGCTTCGGGCGCCAGAAGGGCCACACCGAGCTGTACCGCGGCGCGGAGTACGTGGTCGACTTCCTGCCCA
>JAYUHT010000582.1:0-8364 GCA_043766725.1 Burkholderiales bacterium
GCAGGCCGCGCAGGGGCTGTTCGCCATCAACCTGAGCATGCTGTTTGCCTTCATGGCCTGGGGCGCGCTGATGCCGCGGCTGGTCAAGCGCGGGCTGGACAGCGAGCGCGTCATGCGCTGGGGCCTGCCGCTGAGCCTGGGCCTGCTGGCGCTGAACGTGGCCCTGGGCCCGCAGGCCGGCGCGGCGCATTGGGCTGCCTGGTGCGTGGCCAGCACCTTTGTTTCACTCAGCCAGCCGGCGGTGGGCCAGGCCTTCCCGGCGGCGCAGGCCGGGCGCGCGCTGTCGGCCTTCAACCTGGCCATCTTTGCCGGCGTGTTTTGCGTGCAATGGGGCATCGGCCTGGGGCTGGACGCGCTGGTGGCGCGCGGCGTGGCACTGCCGCGCGCCTACGCCATCTGCTTTGGCGTGTTCGGCCTGTGCTGCACCACCGCCTACGCCTGGTTCCTGCTGGCCAGCCGTGGCGCCACGGATAATCAAACCGCCTCATGAGCAAATGTGGCTTTGCCACTTTGCTCATCCCCCGCGGGGGGCGGTCGACGTGTCGTCGACCTGGGGGCACACTTCAGCCACCCGCCCACCATGACCACAGTTGTACTCGTCGCCCATGCACCCCTGGCCAGCACCTTCAGCGGCCTGGGCGGGCATTGTTTCGAGCGAGCCGCGGCGTCGTTGAAGGTGCTGGACGTGCAGCCCCATGAGCAGATCGTCGACGTGGCCCAACGCCTGCGCGCGCTGCTGCCGGGCGAACCCGATGCCGCGGTGCTGGTGCTGGCCGACACCCTTGGCGCCACGCCCTACAACGGCGCCAGGCAAGTGGCCGATGCCGATCCGCGCGTGCGCGTCATCGCCGGGCTGAACCTGCCCATGTTGTGGCGCACCTTGTGCTACTTGGCCGAGCCGATTGACAAGCTACAGGGGCTGGCGCTGGACGGCGGCGTTGAGGGCATCAACCGTTCGCGCCCTGGCACAACCTGAGCATGATCAAGACGGCCATCAACATCAGCAACAAGCTCGGCCTGCATGCCCGCGCCTCGGCCAAGCTGACCAAGCTGGCGGGCAGCTTCAAGAGCGAGATCCACCTCAGCCGCAACGGCCGGCGCGTGAACGCCAAGAGCATCATGGGCGTGATGATGCTGGCCGCCGGGCTGGGCTCTGAAGTCGAGATCGAGGCCGACGGCGCCGATGAAGTGGCGGCCCGCGATGCGCTGGCCGCGCTGATCAACGACAAGTTCGGTGAGGGGCAGTAGGTCGTGAGCATTCAGCTCTTCGGCCTGCCTGTTTCGCGCGGCGTGGCCATTGGCCGCGCGGTGCTGGTGGCGTCCAGCCGGGTTGACGTGCAGCACTACTTCATCACGCCACAAGAGGTGGAAAGCGAGATCGCCCGCTTGCGCCAGGCGCGCGACACCGTGGCGGAAGAGTTCACCACCTTGCAGCGCGAACTGCCGGCCGAGGCGCCGCATGAGCTTTCCGCGCTGCTCGATGTGCACTTGATGCTGCTGCACGACGACAGCCTCACCGGCGCCACCAAACAGTGGATCAGCGAGCGGCACTACAACGCCGAATGGGCGCTGTCAGCGCAGCTCGAAGTGCTGGCGCGCCAGTTCGACGAGATGGAAGACGACTACCTGCGCGAGCGCAAGGCCGACTTGGAACAGGTGGTCGAGCGGCTGTTGCAGGCCATGGCGCGCGAGCACACGCCACAACGTGCTGCCCTGACGCCGGGCCAGCGCGACGCCGCCGGCGAAGACCCGCTGGTGCTGGTGGCCAACGACGTCGCGCCGGCCGACATGATGCAGTTCAAGCACAGCGTGTTCACCGGTTTCGTCACCGATGTGGGCGGGCGCACCTCGCACACCGCGATCGTGGCGCGCAGCATGGACATCCCGGCCGTGGTGGGCGCGCGCGAGGCCAGCCGCCTGGTGCGCCAGGACGACTGGCTGATCATCGACGGCGACGCCGGCGTGGTCATCGTCAACCCCAGCGCCCTGGTGTTGGCCGAATACCGCCACTTGCAGCGCCAGAACGCCCTTGAACGCGCGCGGCTCGACCGCTTGCGCCACACCCCTTCGGTCACGCTCGACGGCCAGGCCGTTGAGCTGCTGGCCAACATCGAAATGCCCGGCGACGCCGCCGCCGCGGTGCAAGCCGGCGCGGTGGGCGTGGGCCTGCTGCGCAGCGAATTTCTGTTCATGAACCGGCCCGGCAACCCGCCGGGGGAAGATGAACAGTTCGAGGCCTACCGCGCCGCCGTGCAAGGTATGCAGGGCCTGCCGGTGACGATCCGCACCGTGGACATCGGCGCCGACAAGCCGCTCGACCGCATGAGCCTGCACGAGCTGCGCCACGAGCATGTGCTGAACCCGGCGCTGGGCCTGCGCGCCATCCGCTGGAGCCTGGCCGAGCCGGCCATGTTCCGCCAGCAGTTGCGCGCCATCCTGCGCGCCAGCGCCTACGGCAAGGTGCGCATCCTGATCCCCATGTTGGCGCAGATGAGCGAGGTGCACCAAACCCTGGCCGCGCTGGCTCGGGTACGCGCGCAGCTCGACGCCGCCGGGCAGCCCTACGGCCCGGTGGAGCTGGGCGCCATGATCGAGGTGCCCGCTGCCGCATTGAGCCTGCGGTTATTCATCCGGCACTTTGATTTCGTCTCCATCGGCACGAATGACCTGATCCAGTACACGCTGGCCATCGACCGCGCTGACGACGCCGTCTCGCACCTGTTTGACCCCTGGCACCCGGCCGTGCTGGGCCTGTTGGCGGGGGCCATCAGCGAAGCACGCGCCGCCGGCAAGGGCGTGAGCGTGTGCGGCGAAATGGCCGGCGACGTGGCCTTCACCGACTTGCTGCTGGCCATGGGGTTGCGCTGCTTTTCCATGCACCCGGCGCAGATCGCCTCGGTCAAGCAGCGCGTCTTGCGTGCCGACACGCGCCGCCTGGCTGCCGGCTTGAACCAGGTGCTAAGTGCCGAAGCCCCCGAGTTGGCGGCCGTGCTGGCGTTCAAGCCGGGGCGCAGCGTGGCGTGAGCGCGGCGGCCCGAACCGCGGCAAAGGCCTGCTCATCACTGTCGAACACAGCGCCCGCGCCGAACTCGGCCAGCAACCCCGTGCGCCGCGCCACGCTCAGGAACTGCGGCTTGGCGTTGCTCAACACCAGGGCCACGCCGCGCTCGCGCAACTGGCGCAGCAAGGCGCGCAGCACGTCCACGCCGGTGGCGTCGAGCAAGTTGATGCCCTGGGCACGCAGCACGATGACCTTCAGCCCCGGGTGTTCGCGCTCCAGGCGCAACAACGCGGCTTCGAACACCCAGGCGTTGGCGAAGAACAGCGCCGCGTCGAAGCGCAGCACGCCGGCCACGGGTGGCGGGAGCGCTGATGCATGGGCCGCATCGGCCGGGTGCAGCACGCCCTTTGCATCCAGCAGTTGCAACTCGAAGCGCGGCAACATGCGGCGGTAGATGAACGCGGCCAGTGAAAAGACGATGCCCACCAGGATGCCGTTTTGAATCGCCGGCGCGAACGCCAACGTCGCGCCGAAGGTGAGCAGTGCGGCCAGGCCGTCGTCGCGGTGCGCCTGCCAGGCGTTGCGCAGCGCGCGCAGGTCGATCAGGTTGACCACCGCCATGATGATCATGGCCGCCAGCGCCGCCTGCGGCAGGTGGTGCAACAGTGGTGTGAACCACAGCAGCACCGCCAGCACGCAGGCCGCGCTGAACAGCGGCGCCAGGCCCGAGCGCGCGGGGCTGGCCAGGTACAGGGCCGAGCGCGAGAACGAGCCGCTTACCGGCATGGCCTGGCAAAACGCGGCCACCACCTTGGCCAAGCCCTGGCCAATGAGTTCCTGGTTTTCGTTCCACGGCGTGCGCGTCTTGGCGGCAATCACCTTGCAACTGGCCATGGCTTCGGCAAAGCTCACCAATGCCACCACAAAGGCCGCCGGCAGCAGCGCCAGCAACGCGGTCCAACTCATGGCCGGCCAGGCCAACCCAGGCAGCCCTTCGGGGATGCGGCCGACCACCGCGCCGCCCGCCGCGGCATAGCCGCTGAACTGGCTGAGCAGGGTGATGAACACAGCCATCAACAACACACCGGGCCAGCGCGGCGCAAAGCGTTTGAACAGCAGCAGCAAGGCCAAAGCCAGGCCGCCACAGGCCAACGTCAGGCCATGGGCTGAGGTGGCCTGGCCGAGCAGCCGCCAGGTGGCCGCGGCAATGCCGCCTTCAGGGCTGACCTTCAGGCCCAGCAATGCGGGCAATTGCGACAGCGCAATGACCAGGGCTGCGGCATTGATGAAGCCCACCAGCACCGGGCGCGACAGCAGATTCAACAGCACTCCGGCGCGGGCCAGGCCCAGCCCCACCTGGATCAGGCCCGACAACAGCGCCAGCAGCATGACGTTGGCCACGAATGCACCCGTGCCCGGCGCGGCCAGGGTGCTGACACTGGCCGCCGTGAGCAAAGAGGTGAGCGCCACCGGCCCGGTGGACAGCAGCGCACTGGAGCCGAACAGCACACCCACCACCGCCGGCAGCAGCGCGGCGTACAGGCCGTGGTAGGCCGGCACGCCGGCCAGTTGCGCATAGGCCAGCGATTGCGGCACCACCAGCAGCGCCACCGTCAGGCCGGCAATGAGATCGTCGCGCAGGCTGCGCGGCGTGGGCCGCGGCCAGTGCAAAAAGGGCAGCGCGGCCTGGAGCCGGGTGGGCGGCGCGGCCTTGAGCAACGAGCGGCCCGCGTTCAGCGCGGCGTGGGGGGTGCGGCGGCGGGCGCAGCAGGTGCAACCTGGGCGACCAGCAGGCCGTCGAGCTCGGCAAAGTCCAACGCCTCGATGCGGCCCGACACCGACTTCAGCCGCGTGAACGCTGCCCAGGCGTCATAGCGCGCACGCGACAAGTCACGCTTGACCTCGAACAGCCGGGTCTGCGAATCGAGCACATCCGCCGTGACCTTGAGGCCGACTTCATAGCCGCGCTTGTTGGCCTGGTAGGCCAGTTCGGCCGAGCGCAGCGCCGCGTCCAGGCCCCTGGCCTGGCCGATGGCCGACAGCGCCTGCGAGAAGGCCTGGCGGATTTGCAAGTTGATGTTGCGCCGCAGGTTCACCAGGTCGGCCTCGGCCTTGTCGCGCAAAGCCCGCGTCTCCACCACCCGCGCCTGGGTGGCGCCACCGGCGTACAGCGGCACGCTCACGGCCAGGCCCAGCTGGGTGCTGTCGGCGCGGCGCGGATTCGCGCTGGTCGGGCTGCCGCTGTCGTTGTAGTGCAGCGCGGTGGCCGTCAAATCCACCGTCGGCATGTGGCCCTGCTCGGCGCGCTTGATCTCGGCCTCGGCCGCATCCAGCGCGCGCAGCGCCTGGCGCACCTGCGCGCTTTGTGTGCTGGCCCCGCCCAGCCATTGCAGCACCGAGGCCGCCGGCAACACCGGCAGGCGGTCGCCCTGCAGGCCACGTTGCAGCAACTCGGCCGGCTTGGTGCCGGTTAGCTCCGCCAGCACTTGCAGGCGCAGTTCCAGTTCCTGCTCGGAGGCGTTGGTTTGCGCGGCCACCAGGTCGACCCGTGCCTCGGCCTCGCGCACATCCGGTATGGGCACGGCGCCCAATTGGAACTTGCGCCGCGCCGCGGCCAGCTGCTCGTCGGTGAGCACTTTTTGCGCCTGGTTGAGCTGCACCGCGTCGCGCGCCTTCAGTGTGTCGAAGGTGGCGTCGACCAGCCGCTGCATGGCGTCGAGCCGGGCCTGGTCGACCGCCGCCTGCGCTTGTTCAAGCTGCGCGCGGGCGGCGTCGCGGCCATAGGCGGACGCCGTGCGCCAAAGCGGCTGGGTGATCTGCAATGCGACTTGGTTGGTGCCGAAACTGCGCACATCCGTCGTCGGCACGCGCTCGTTGTAGCCGGTGGCGCCCAGGCTGCCGCTCAAGCTCACCGTGGGCTTGAACTGCGCCTCGGCCTGCACCACGCGCTGCTCTTGCGCGCGCACCTGGGCCAGTGCAGATGTGACGGCCGGGTCATTGGCCAGAGCCGCTTCCAGCAACCTGGGCAGTGGCTGCGCCTCAGCACTCAGGGGCCAGGCCAGGCCCACAGCGGCGACCAGGGTCAACAAGGGCGTATGCAGGAGGCGCGATGTCATGGCGGCAGGGTGGGCGTGAGGGGTGGTCGCTGATCCTAAGGCAAGCCCAAGCGCCTCGCGGGGCTGGTTGCACCCGATTGGCGGGGGGCCGGGAGCGCAAAAGAATGCGCCGGCGCGACCCGCAACGACATGGAGACGACGTGAACAAAACCTTCCTCATCGCCTGGCTGGCCACCTTCGTGGCCTGGATGGCCGGCAGCTTCATCGTGCACGGGCTGCTGCTGCATGCCGACTACCTGAGCCTGGCCAAGTTGTTCCGCAGCGAAGCCGATTCACAGGCCTACTTCGGCTGGATGCTGCTGGCCCATGTGAGCCTGGCCGGCGCGCTGGTGTGGATTTACCAGCGCGGCGTGCAAGCCCGGCCCTGGCTGGGCCAGGGGCTGCGCTTCGGCGCCGCGGTGGCGCTGTTGACCATCGTGCCCACCTACCTCATCTACTACGCCGTGCAGCCCATGCCTGGCCCCATGGTGGTCAAGCAGATCGTTTTTGACGGCGCCTTGGTGCTGCTGCTGGGCATGCTGGTGGCGTTTCTGTCGCGTACCAGAGCCTGAAGCTTTACATCAAGGTGTCGGCCCAGATCGTGCGGGCCCAGTTCCAGGCGTAGCTGCCTTCTTGCTCGGTGGGGGCGGTTGAAACACCGCCCGAGCCGGCCACGGCCTTGAAGGTCTTTTCGGCCGCCACGTACTCATGCACGCTGGCCACGTGGATCACCTGCTTGGCATCGGTGAAGCTGTAGCAGGTGTTGGTGAGCATCGGCGCGGGGTTCACTTCCCAACCATTCAGTTCAGCCACGATCGCCGCGGCCGCCACCTTGGCCTGCGCGTTGGCCATGTGCGCGCTCTTGGGCATGCCCGGCGCGGGCAGCAAGGAGTCCCCCAGCACATGAATGTCTTTGTGCGCGGTGGATTCCAGGTTCAGCCAGTTCACCATGCACCAGCGGTTGGCGGCGTTGGCCAGGCCGGTTTGCAGCGCGATGCGCCCGGCGCGCATCGGCGGCAGCACGTTCAGCACATCGGCGCGCACATCATCTTGCACCTCGAACTTAACGGTACTGGTCACCGGGTCCACGGCCGTGGCCTTGTGGTTGCCGCGGTACTCGACCATGCCGGCGTACTGCTCGGCCCAGACCTTCTTGAACAGCGGGCCCTTGGAGGTGACGTCGGGGTTGGCATCAAGAATCAACACCTTGCTGCGCGGCTTGGTCGCCTTGAAGTAACTGGCCACCTGGCAGGCGCGCTCATACGGCCCGGGCGGGCAGCGGTAGGGCGCTTCGGGGATGGTGATGGCGAAGGTGCCGCCGTCGCGCATTTGCGCCAACTGGCGCTGCAAGGCCGCGGTCTCGGGCCCGGCCTTCCAGGCTTGCAGGATCTGGCCCATGTCTTGCGCCACTTTCAGGCCGGTGATGGCGTCGAAGTTCAGGTCGATGCCCGGCGCCACGATGAGCTTGTCGTACGCGATGTTTGGGCCCGAAGCCAGCGTGGCCACCTTGCGCTGCGGGTCGATGCTGGCCACCAGGTCGCGCACGATGCGGATGCCGTGGTTGCGACTTAACGTTTCATATGAGCTTGTGACATCAGCCAGCGTCTTGCTGCCGCCCAGCACCAGGTTGCTGATCGGGCAGCTCACGAAATGGGCATTGGGTTCGACCAGCACCACGTCGATGGCCAGGCCGGAGAACAGCCGCACGTATTTGGCTGCCGTGGCGCCGCCATAGCCGCCACCCACCACCAGCACCTTGGCGCGGCTGGGCACGGGCAGGTTGATGCCGGCCTGGCCGAGCGTGACGCCCGCGCTGCCCCCCACCGACACGCGCCCGCCGCTGCCACCGCCCACACCCACGCCCACGGTCATGTCGGCACAGCCGGCCAGGGGCAAGAGGCTGGCGCTGGCCAGGCCTTGCAGGAGTTGTCGTCTTTGTATCGTCATGGCGGCCCCTTAGCGTTTCTGGGCGGCAAAGTAGGCCGCGAGTTGGTCGATCTGCGCATCGCTGTAGCCCTTGGCCAGTTGATGCATCACGGTGGCGGCGCGCGCGCCGCTCTTGAACGCGCGCATCTGCTCGGCCAGGTAGGGCGCGGGCAACCCGGCCAAGCCGGGCACCACGGCACCTTCCACCGCCCGGCCCTGCGTGCCATGGCAGGTGGCACAGGTGGCGGCCAGCGCCTGCTGCTGCAAGGCGCGGGCGTCTTGGGCCTGGGCGCCGGCGCCGGCCAGGGCCAGCAGCGCTGTAGTGAACATGGGCAGGAGGGT
>JAYUHT010000583.1:0-8363 GCA_043766725.1 Burkholderiales bacterium
CGGCGCGCGTTCGCCGTTTGATGCGGCCGTGGTGTCGATGGGCCTGTTCAGCAGCCTGTACAGCCGCGCGCAATTGCACCCGCTCAATGACTTGGTCGACAAATTCGGCGCCCGCTACCAGCTTGAGGAACGCATGCTGGTGCGCGTGAATGGCCAGGTGATGGCGATTGCCTTCATGCAAAACACGCAGAACCTGTACCTGCGCCAAGACCTGTTCGAGCGCCACCGCCTGAGCGTGCCCGGCACGTATGCCGACATGGCGCACACCGCAGCCCTGCTGCAAAGGCTGGAGCCCACGCTGCGCTTTCCCATCGCCCAGGGCTATGCCAAGGGCTTCGACATTGCCACCGAGTTCACCAACGTCTTTGCCAGCCTGGGCGGGCGCGCGTTCGAAGCCCAATCGGCGCGCCCGGCCTTTCACGGCGAACTGGGTGCGCAGGCTGTTGAAACCCTGCGCTCGCTGCTGCCCTACATGACGCCCAACGCCCTGGCCTCGAACGCCGACGACGTGATGAACCAGCTGCAACAAGGCCAGGCCGCGCTGGGCGTGCTGTGGGCCAGCCGCGCCGCGCGCATGGACGAGCCGCAGGTCTCCAAGGTCGTTGGCCAGATCGCATTCGCCCCGGCGCCCGCAGCGCTTGCCGGTGGCCCCAGCGCCGCGCACTTGTGGTGGGACGGCGTGGTGTTGCCGCGCCACGCCCCGGGCGACGCGGCGCGCCGCGAAGCCACCTTCCAGGTGCTGATGGAAGCCTTGAGCGCGGCCTCGGTGCAGGCCGGCAACGACCTCGCCATTTGGGTGCGCAGCGCCTACCGCCCGGGCCGCCTGGGCGTGGGCGTGGCGCTGGCCCAGCGCGCCGGTGCGCCGGTGTGGCCGGGTGAGCCTTTCTTCGGGTTGGCGCACGCTGAAATCGGCAAGATCTTGCCCGATGCCTTGAAGGGCCAGCGCAGCCCGCGCGCGGCTTTGCAAGACGCGGCCGCGGCCTACACGCGCATTGCCGTGGAGAAGGGTTTTCTCAACCCGGCGCAAGCATGAACACGCGCAGCTTCTGGCAGTTCACCGCGCCCTCGCTGGCCGTGATGCTGGCGCTGCTGGGCTTGCCCTTGATCATGACCGTGTGGCTGTCAATGCGCGACTGCACGCCGCATCTCGAACTGGTGCGCGTGCAGCAAACCGGGCCCTTCGGCGCGCAAGAGGTGGTCACCCAGCGCAGCGTGCTCGGCGCCAACGGCCGGCCCCTGGAAAACTGCCGTTTCGTGGGCGCCGCCTACTACCGCAAGCTGCTGGGTTTGAGCGATGCGCCGGCCGGCCCGGAAGGTAGTGCGGGCCAGGCCGAATCGCACAATGAATACCTGGCCGCGCTGCGCTTCACCCTGCTCTACACCCTGGCCACCACGCCCTTCGTTCTGGGCGGCGGGCTGTTGCTGGCTCTGGCGGTGAACGCCGCCACGCAGCGCTTGAAGGCCGGGCTCATCGCGGCGTCGTTGCTGCCGTTCATCATCACCCCCGTGGTGGGGGCACTGGCCATCAAATGGCTGTTTCGCGACAACGGCCTGGTGCCGCAATTGCTGGCGCAGGTGGGCGTGCAGGTGTTCTGGCTGGCGCAGGCGTGGTCAGCGCGCTTGCTGATCGTGCTGTATGGCATCTGGCATGTTCTGCCGTTTGCCTTCATCGTTTTCTATGCCGGTTTGCAGTCGGTGCCACAAGATTCGATTGAAGCCGCCAAGCTCGATGGCGCATCAGCCTGGCAGCGCCTGCGTCACGTCACGCTGCCTCACCTGGCCCCGCTGCTGGCCTTTGTGACGCTGATCCACCTGATGGACGCTTACCGCGTGTTCGAACCCGTGCTGGTGCTCACCCAAGGCGCCTTCACCACCAGTTTGCAGGTCTTGAGCTACGACATCCTGATCAACGAAAACAACCCCTACAAGGCCAGCGCCGCGGCGTTGCTGACCCTGCTGGGCATGGCCGTGTTGCTGGCGCCCTTGTTGCGCAAAACCTGGCGCGAACAGCACCAGGGCCGCTGAGCCTAGAAACGGCAGTTAACCGCTTACCTCCGCAGGCAACATCGCATGCCCATTCAGTTGTACCCCCACGATCAAGTTCACCTTTTGGGCGACAGCGCTACGCACCCGATTGAGCCGCGCTGCGGCACGCTGCTCCTCCTAGCAGGCATGAGCCTGCGTCGTCGTCACGCCTTGCCAGCGCACCGCATCGCAGCCCACTCGGGCGCGTCCAACTGCCGTTTCTAGGCTGATGCCACGCCCTAACCGCCTGATGCAGGTGCTGCTGTATAGCGGCCTGGCGCTGTGGCTGCTGCTGGCCAGCCTGCCGGTGTTGTGGGCGGCGCTGATTTCGCTGCGCACATATGTCGATGCGTTTGCCGCGCCCATCAAGTGGCTGGCCCCGGTGACGTTCGAAAACTACCGCGCGCGGTGGGTTGATCAGGCCTTCTATCGCAACTTTCTCAACACCGCCGTGGTCACCTTCAGCACCGTGGGCTTGTCGCTCACGGTGGGCTGCCTGGCCGGTTACGCGCTGGCACGCTACCGCGGTGCGCTGGGGTTTTGGCTGCTGCTGGTGGCGCTGGTGTTTCGGGCGCTGCCGCATTCCACCTTGTTGCCTTCGTTCCTGGCTTTGTTCGATGCGCTGGGCCTGCGCAACACCACGCTTTCATTGGTGCTGGTGTTGGTGGCCATCAACCAGCCGTTCACCATCTGGATGCTGCGCGCCTTCTTTATGAACATTCCGCCAGAGCTGGACGAAGCCGCCTTGGTAGACGGCTGCACGCGCTGGCAGGCCTTTGTCCGCGTCATCGTGCCGGTGATGTGGCCGGGCATCGTCACCACCGGGCTGTTCAGCTTCTTGCTCGCCTACAACGATTTCTTGCTCAGCTCGGCGTTGACGAATACCGACCAGATGACCATGCCCGCCGCACTGGCCAACGCCATCGGCGCTGAAAGCGAAGCGCTGCTCATGCAAGGCGTGGCCGGGGCGGTGAGCATCACGCTGCCTCTCGTGGTGCTGGTGGTGATTTTCCAGCGCCAGTTGGTGGCCGGGCTGACACAAGGTGCTGTCAAAGGTTAAGTACTCAGTGTCGAATGTACCCACCCAAGTTTTATTCGGAGCCCCAGCATGATCACCCCCGACGCACTGGCACAGCGCTTCATCCCGTTCAAGAGCCTGCGCTACAGCACCGAGGCGTTCATCGACTACGCCATTGCCGAGTGCGGCCCCAAGTACAACTATGCGCTGGTGGGGCCGGGCGTGTCGCAAAACCCGAACCAGCCCGTGAGCCTGCGCGAGCCGCATGGCTTTCAGGTGGGCGGCGTGTCGTTGCCGCACGGCAAGGTCAACCCGCCGCACATGCACTTCACGTGCGAGGTGTTCATTTGCACGCGCGGCGCCTGGCGTATGCAATGGGGCTTCAACCCCGAGGTGAGTTCTACAGAGATCGGCGAAGGCGACATTCTTTCGGTGCCGACCTGGCTGTACCGCGGTTTCACCAACATCGGCGTCGATGACGGCTTCATGTTCACCGCACTGGGGGGCGACGCCACCGGCGGCATTTTGTGGGGCCCCACCACTCTGGCTGCGGCGGCGCACGCAGGCGTTCACCTGAGCAGCGAGTACCGCATCATCGACACCCGAAAAGGTGATGCCTGGCGTGCTGGCGAGACCCCGGTGCAGCCGATGACGCCGGCTGAAATTGCCGCCCTGCGCGTGTGGCCGGTGCCAGACATGGCGCGGCGCGTGGTGCGTTTCCAAGACCTGCGCTGGTCGCAGCACGGCCTGCTCGATTCGGCCCTGCCGGGCTGCGGCGCGCAGCTCGCTGCGGTGGTGGGGCTGGGGTTGAGCGAAGATCGCAATGCACAAGCGCCCGTGGCCAACGCGCATGGCCTGTCGATCGAATGGTTGAAGGTGCCGCCCGGCGGGCGGGTCTCGCGCCACCTGCTGCATGAAAAGCAGGTGCTCATCGTCAAGGCCGGGCAGCTTGATGTGACGGTTGACACCACGCAGGGCCCGCGCCAGCAGCGTGCCGAAGGTGGCGCCACAACCTGGGACAGTTATGCCCTGCCGGCTGATTGCTGGCGCAGCTTTGAAAACCCTGGCCCGAATGACGCACTGGCCCTGCTGCTGACCAGCGGCGACGCACGCAAGCGCATCACCTGGGACGCGGGCGTGCTGCAAGCCGCCGCCGCGCAAGGCCTGGCGCTGGACGCCAATGGCTTTGTGGCCGAGCGGCGTTTTGTTGAACGCGCCCAACGCTGACTTGGCAACGCTATGCACGCTGTGGCGCCGAAGCGATGAGTGAATCAGGGTTTTACCGGTGTGGCGTGCATAGATGTTGCATACGCTTGCATGCCCACCCGGCGACACGCAAACTCGCATCAAACATGCATCAAGCATGAGGTGGCGCCCGGCGCGCGCCCTTGCAGCCTTGTTCACCGTTCGATCATTCCTGGAGACATCAATGGCACCTTTCCAACGCAATCGGCTGGCCGCGCAGATCGCCCTCTCGTTGGGCGCCTGGGTGGCCATTGGCGCGCCGGCGGCACTCGCCCAAACCGCGCCGGCCAAGGCCGCTGACAGCGGTGAAATCCAGACCGTCACCGTCACGGCCAACCGCCGGGCTGAAGACCAGCAAAAAGTCAGCGTCTCGGTGACATCGGTCACCGGCGCCACGCTGGCTGAGCGCAACGTCACCGACCTGTCGCAAATGGAGTCGTTGTCGGCCGGCTTCACCTTCGGGCGCTCGGGGGTGGATGCCCGCCCGGCCATTCGCGGCGTGCGCACTGAAAACGTGGCGGTGAACGCCGACACCACCATCGGCTACTTTGTCGATGGCATCTACAAGTCGCGCGCGCAGCAGGCCATGCTGGGGTTTGTGGATGTGTCGCGGGTCGAAATCCTGCGCGGCCCGCAAGGCACGCTGTTCGGCCGCAACACCTTTGGCGGCAGCGTGGCCATCACCACCAACATGCCCGAACTGAAGGCCTTTGAAGTTGGCGCCGGCATCGAACTGGGCAGCTTTGGCAAGAAGCGCATTGAGGGCGTCTTGAATGCGCCGCTGGGCGATGTGGTGGCGGTACGCTTTGCCGCGGTGGCCGAGAAGACTGACGCCTGGGTGAAGAACGATTTCAACCCCAGCGCCGGTTTGTTCGACAAAGACCTGACCTACCTGCGCGGCTCCATCAAGTTCAAGCCGTCAAACCAGTTCGAAGCCGTGTTTCGCGCTGACGTGACGGAGCAGCGTGGCAACGGTGGCTCGGCGTTTGGCTACAAGCTGGCCGGCACCTACTTGCACACCGCGTCGTGCCAGCAGCTGTTCAACGCCGACTTCCTGGCCTTGAACACGCGCGGCGGCAACCGTGACGCGGTGAACGACTGCACCCGCACCCAGGGCGCCGGCGCCGGCACCGCCGCCAACGCCGTGGGCAGCGCGGTGGACCTGGGCATACCGCTGCACAAGCCCGGGCAGATGGCCAGCATCAACAACGACTACCAGAGCTTCCTGCGCCTGCGCGACAACAACTTCAGCGCCGACCTGACCTACCGTGTGGCGGGCGTGGCGCTGAAGTCGATCACCGGCTACGCTGACTTCACGGCTTCGCGTTCGCAGGACACCGACTTCTCGGCGTCCACCATCGGCATCGACTTCCAAAAGACCTCGGCCCGCACGCTGACGCAAGAGTTTCAGGTGCTGTCTGAAGGCAGTGGGCCCTTGAGTTATGTGGCCGGCGTGTACCTGTTCAAGGATGAGCTGACGGGCCTGTTCATCAACCAGCAGTTGCCGCGCACGATCATCTCCAGCGCCGTGGCCGCACCCATCAACTTGGCGCAAAACGGCGCCGGCTTTTACGACCTGCAGCGCCCGCAAACCGATTCCACGGCGCTGTACGGCCAGCTCAGCCTGCGCACCACCGATGCCTTGACCTTGACAGCGGGCGCGCGCTACACCCGCGACAAAAAGTCGTTCCAGTTCGCCAATGCGAATTCGGTGTTGCCGCTGAACGGTGCCGGCGCCCCCGATGGCACGCTCATCACCCTGAGCACGGTGGAGCCCGGCGCTGCCGCCTTCGGCACCGCAGGCAGCAGCACCTGCACGGGCTCGAACAACCAACCCGGCTTCAATTGCCTGGCCGGCACCAACACGGTGACGGGCGCCACCTACAGCGACGCCAGCTTCAGCAAGGCCACCGGCAAGCTGGCGGCCGACTACAAGCTCAGCGACAGCCAATTGCTGTATGCCACCGTGTCCACGGGCTTCCGTTCCGGCGGGTTCAACTCGGGCCAGGCCATTGAGTCCTTGCGCACCTTCAAGCCTGAAGAAGTCACCGCTTTCGAGCTGGGCTCCAAGAACCGTTTCATGCGCAACACCTTGCAGGTCAACCTGGCCGCCTTCAACAACGAGTACAAGAATTTGCAGGAACAGCGCCAGGTGCCGGTGGGCAACACCACGGTGTCGACCATCTTCAACGCCGCCAAGGCCAAGGCCAGTGGGTTGGAGGCTGAAGTGGAATGGCGCCAAAGCCGCGACCTCACGCTGGGCGGTGCCGTGTCGCTGCTCGATGCCAAGTACACCAGCTTCCCGGATGTGGCACTGCCGTTCGGCACCTCCATCTTGGTCACCGATGCCACGGTGCTGGCGCCGCAAACCGATGGCAATGGCATCGTCATCGCCCCGGCCGGCCAGCGCCGCGTTTTCGCGCCGGGCTACAACTGTGGCGTCGTGCCCGGCACCGGCGGCGCCGGCCAACCGGCGGCGGCCTTTGGCTGCGATTTGACGGGCAAGCAACTGCCCTACGCACCCAAGTACCAAGGCTCTGTGTTTGCGCGCTATGACATCCGCCTGGCAGGTGGCAGCACCCTCACGCCGACCCTGGTGGCCACGTTCTCGAGCGGCTTTTATGGCCAGCCCAGCAATGCGGGCATCGAGAAGCAGGGCTCTTACGTCAAGGCTGACTTCAAGCTCAACTGGCGCTTCAGCGACAACTTCATGCTGCAAGGCTATGTTGACAACATCAGCGACAAGCAAACCATCAACCGCTTCGTTTGGGGCGGCGGCGGCAACCTGCAAGTCAGCGCCGCGGCGCCACGCACTTTTGGCTTGAAGTTGGCGTACAGCAAGTTCTGACACACCGGCCGTGCCCGCATCAGTGCACCGCTTCCTGACCACGCACGTGGGCTCGCTGCCGCGCGCGCAAGCCGTGGTCGACCAGATCTTTGCGCGCGAGCGTGGCGAGCCGGTGGACGAAGCCACGTTTGATGCGGTGATGCGCAGCGCTGTGGACGACGTGGTGCGGCGTCAGGTGGCAGCGGGCATCGACATCGTGTCCGACGGCGAGATGAGCAAGATCAGCTACGCCACGTATGTGAAAGACCGCTACACCGGCTTCGACGGCGACAGCCCGCGCCGCACGCCGGCTGACTTGCTTGAATTCCCGGGCTTCCTGAAGCGCCTGGCAACGAGTGGCGGCACACCGAGCTACCGCCGGCCTTGCTGCGTGGGCCCAATCAACGTGAAGACCATGGCGCCGCTGCACAAGGACATCGCCAACCTGCAAGCCGCCGCGGCCCGGCACGGTGCTGGCCAGGCCTTCATGAACGCCGCCTCGCCGGGTGTGGTGGCGCTGTTCCAGCCCAACCAGCACTACGCCGACGACGACGCCTACCTGCAAGCGCTGGCCCATGCATTGCGCCACGAATACCACGCCATCGTCGATGCCGGGTTGACGCTGCAAATCGACTCGCCCGACCTGGGCCTGGGCCGCCACATGATGTTCAAGGAACTGGATGAAGCGGCCTACCTTGAGCGCATCGCCAAGCATGTTGAGGCCTTGAACTTCGCCCTGGCCGCCATTCCGGCTGAGCGCATTCGCATGCACGTATGCTGGGGCAACTACGAAGGGCCGCACCATCGCGACATCCCGTTCGAAAAGCTGTTCGACGTGGTGATGCGCGCCAAACCGCAGGCCCTGCTGTTCGAGGCCGCCAACCCGCGCCACGCCCACGAATGGCAGGTGTTCGCCGCGCGCAAGCGCGACATCCCCGACGACAAGATCCTGGTGCCGGGCCTGATCAGCTCGACCTCGAACTACATCGAACATCCTGAACTGGTGGCCGAACGCATCGGCCGCTTTACCGACATCGTCGGGCGCGAGCGCGTGATGGCCGGTTCCGACTGCGGCTTTGCCACTTTTGCCGGCGACGGCCTGGTGGACCCGGACATCTGTTTTGCCAAGCTCGAATCGCTGGCGGGGGGGGCACGCATCGCCTCGCAAAGGCTATGGGGCCTTACCTGAGAAAATAACCCTGAGAAAGTCGAATCTCCATGCTGACCCACACCATCAACACCTCGCTG
>JAYUHT010000584.1:0-3145 GCA_043766725.1 Burkholderiales bacterium
GTACCTCGCCGACATCGGTGGTGGCCACGGGCAGGCCGCTGCCCAGGGCCTCAAGCAACGCCATGGGCATGCCTTCGTAGGCCGACGACAGCGCGTACACATCGGCCGCGGCCAACACCTGCGCGATCTGCGTGGCACTCCTCAGGCCCAGGAAGTGCACGAAGCTGGTCAGGCCGGCGTCGCGTATGCGCGCTTGCAGCTCGGTGCGCATGACGCCATCGCCCACCACCAGCCAGGCCACGTCGCGGCCTGCGGCCACCAGGCGTGCGAAGGCCTCGAACATGAGCAGCGGGTCTTTCTGCGCGTCGAGCCGGCCGACGCTGACGATGCGCTGCGTGCCCGGCGCCAGTCCCAGCTCGGCGCCGAGTTGCGCGCGCAGCGCGGCACGCTCATCAGGCGCACGCAAGTGGAAGATTTCAGTGTCGACCCAGGTGGATATGAAATGGAACTGCCCCGCCTGCGCCGGGTAGCGCTGGGCCAGCGTGGCCACGCCGCTGTCGCGCACGCACCAGGCGCTGGCCAGGCGCGGCACCACCGCAGCTTCCATGCGTTCATAGGCCCAGGGCGCGCGGCGCCAGACGATGTCGCTCTGCGCCGAGCGCACCACCACCGGGTCCTGGTGAAAGAAGGCGTTCTTCGGCCGCGCATCGCCGCGCAGCAGCAGGCCGGGCTCCAGGCGGTGCAGGTCGATCACATCGAAGCCTTGGCGCAGCGCCGCGCCACCACGCAGCAGCGCCCAGGTGTAGCGCGCCGACAGCGGCACGCGGCTGCGCGCCGCGGCGTCAGCCACCGCCACCAGCGGCTGGAAGGCGAAGTCGCGCCGGCCCAGTTCGCAGCGCGTCCAGCGGCCCAGCGGCCGCGCCTTGGCATCAGTGGTCATGCCCAGCAGGCTGAACTCGAGTTCGCCCGGCGCCCATTTCATAAGGCCGCGCAAGAACGTGTCGATGCCCCCGGGCACCACGCCCAGCGGGTCGGCGGGGTAGAAGACGCGCACCCGTACCGGTGTCATGTCAGTGGCGCCCGGCCGCCCGAAGGCACTGACCGCCCCCTCGGGGGGCAGGAGCAAAGCGACGTGGGGGTTGTTTCATTGCATACCGCCTTTGCTGGCGATCGCGCTGATCAGCTCGTCGACTTCCAACCCATCTTGCAGCGTGGCCGCCAGGTCAGCGGGCAGGTCGGCGCGCAGCAGCTTGCGGCCCAGCACGCGCTGCAGGAAAAGTTCAAGCTGAAGCGTGTATTCCTCGCCGCGCAGGTAGTAGTTCACCGGGTAGGGTGTGAGGGGTTCAAACAACGTGGCCTGAGCCGCAGCGGCCAGGGCCACGCCTGGCTTCAGGCTGGGTTTGAACTCGGCGTTGTTGGCGAACACGCTGCCATGTTCGAACTCGACTTCAATCTCGATGCCTGACTTGCGCTGAGTGGTGTCGCACCAATCGAGCAGCAGCGTGCCGGGCAGGCCTGATTCATGGCGCCATTCGATGTTGGCGCTGTCGTCGGCGCGCACCGAATGAACGCGGCCGAATGACGCGGCATGCAGGGTGCTCACGTTACCGAACAGGCAGCGGCACAGGTCGAGCAAGTGCGGGCCGTATTCGTTCAGGCAGCCGCCGCCGCGGCTGAAATCGGTGCGCCAGCCCTGCGGTTCGGGCCGCGTGACCACGTTGCCGCGCATCACCGCCCGGTAGTGCAGCGGCCGGCCCAGGAGCTGCTCACGCAGCACGCTGCGCAGCTTGACGAACGGGCGCACGAAGCGCAACACCAGGCCCATCTGTACCGCCACGCCACTGGCCGCTTGCAAGGCCAGCAGTTCCTGGCTGCGCTGCGGGTTCAGGGTCAGCGGCTTTTCGATGAAGCACGGCACCGAGCGTTCAAGCAGGGCCTTGGCCACCGCGTGGTGCGACGACGTGGGCGTGGCCACCACAGCGGCCTGCCAGGTGGTGGGTGATTGAAAGGCTTGATCCAGCGAGGCGAAGGTCTTGAAACCCAGACTTCCAAACACGTACCGCGTCAGGCGCGATGAATCGCACAGAGCCACATCCACCTCACCGGCCAGCCGGTTCAGCATGGCCAGGTGTGACAGGCCCATCTTGCCGCCACCCACGACAAGGATGCTCATGACTTGCCTTGCATGCCGACGCGCGGGCCGAGCAGATCGAGCAAGAAGTCTTGCACGCCGCGTTGCCGGGCTCGCACCGGCTGCTGCGCCAGGGCGGCAACGCGGGCTGGCAGGTCGCTCGCGTTCGCGTCGGGCGCGTGAACGATGACTTGGGTGTCATCGAACAACGGGCTTTTCAGCACGTGTGCATTGTTGGTGATGACTCGCGCGCCCACGCTGGCGGCCTCGAAGCAGCGCAAGGTGATACCGGTTTGCTTGGGGTGGGCATAGTCGAGCGTGAACGCTGAATCGGCCAGCACCTGTACGTATTGCGCGTAGGGCAGTGGCTTGCGCGAAATGAAGCGCCGGTACTTGATGTACAGCAGCGGGTGGCGCGCCAGGTTGGCGATGAAGGTGAACAGGTTGGCTTCCAGGATGTAGATGAACGAGCCTTGCGTGCCCAGTGCGCGCATGACGGTATCAAGGTACAGCAGGCGCTGCGAATGGTTGCGCATGATGGCCGAGATGCGGTAGCGCCTGGGCACCACTGCGGGCTGCGCAGGTTGCGCGGGCAGGGCAGAAAACAGCTCCACCAGGGGCAGGCCCCGGGCCTGCGCGTCACGGTAGTCAAACGTGCACACGCGCGGCAGGCTTTTGCACCAACGCGCGGGGCCGCTGTCGTAGCCGAACGAATCGAAGTGGTAGCCAATGACACTGCGGCCATGCGCGCGCAGTTGCGTCACCATGTCGTGATCAAGCCCTCGGCCCTTGATGATGAGGATCAACTCATAGGCTTGGCCGGCCAGAAACTGCTGGTTCAATGCGCGGCGCGTGAGCAGGCGCGACACGCGCAAACCCAGGCGGCCCAGCACGCGGCCGAACAGGCCATAGGGATATTCGTCGTTGGCCACCACGGTCTCATAGCCCATGTCTTGCAGCCCGCGCTCGATGACAGCGGTGAACGAATAAAAGCTCTTCGGCAGGATCAGCAGGCAGCGGCCTGCGGCGGGCGCATTCATGCTTCACCCCGCAGCAGGTGGCGCACAAAACTGG
>JAYUHT010000585.1:0-3138 GCA_043766725.1 Burkholderiales bacterium
GCGTCATCGGCCAGCGACAGGTGGATGCGCTGCGCGCCCGCCAGTGCCGCGGCCGCATCATCAAACGCCCGAGCGCCATGCTCTTGCAGCGCGCGCGCCTTGGCCGGGCTGCGGTTCCACACGTTCACCTCGTGGCCATTGGCGCGCAGGCGGCGCACGAAGCCGGCGCCCATCAGGCCGGTGCCGAAGAAAGCGACTTTCATGACCAGGCTCCTTGTGTTGAAGGGCCGCACGATACCGCCGCGGCATGCGCTTTCAGCCGCCGGCCTTGTGCGGTGCCGGCAGCGGCACCATCACCGGCTGACCGGGCTGCGTGCAGCCGGTGTCGCAACAACGCCCGGGCTGGCGGTTGCGGGTGATGGCCCGGGTCTCGTCGTTGAGCACGCCGCGGTCGAGCAGGCGTTCAACCAGATCGACCTTGTTGCCCACCGGGTACTGGCGCCAGATTTCCTGTTTCATGGCCGCTGGCGAGCCGCCGCCATGCAGGCTGATGACCGAATACCAGCCGCCCTGGTACGACGCGGTGAGGTCTTCGATGAAGCGCGCCACTTCAATGCGCTTGTCGTAGGGCACGGCGGGGTTGGCGCGCAGCACCTCGGCCAAGGTGGCGGCGGTGGCCGGGTTGTGGTCTTCATCGGGCCCGGGCAGGGCCACGATCAGGCCGCCCGAGACTTCGTGCGCCAGGCGGTGCATGTCGTAGATCTGCGTGGCCAGCAGCAGCTTGCCGATGTTGGCGAACACGGGCTCGGGCATGTAGGTGCCGCTGTAGGGGTCGGGCGCGCCGTACACGCTGGCGGCCACGCCGCAGGCGTAGAAGCCTTCGGTGATCTTGATCAGTTCGACCATGGGCTCGCGCAGGCTCGAGGTCTGGCCCGGGTCGAAGCCGTTGGCCTCGCACATCAACGCGGCCGCGCCGATCAGCAGGTCGCCAAAACCGGCGCGCGCGCCAATGCAGGTTTGGCGGTGGTGGGTGGCGTAGTGGTAGGTCAGCGCCGCGGAATGCTCCCATTCGCCGGCGTAGAACACCTGCTCCCACGGCACGAAGACCTGGTCGAACACCACCACGCCGGTGCTCTGCCCGTAGCGCCGTGAAAACAGCGCCGCGCCATGCTCCAGCTTTTCACCCGGGCGCCCGGCGGGGCGGGCAATGATGGTGATGCCGGGGGCGTCGACCGGCACGGCACAGCAGACCGCGAAATCAGCGTCTTCGCGGCTCATTTGGCGGCACGGCATGACCAACAGCTCATGCATGTACGGCGCACCGGTGACGATGGCCTTGGTGCCGGAAATGACGATGCCGCGCGCGTTGCGTGCCACCACATGCACGTAGGTGTCGGGGTTGGCCTGCTGGTGCGGGCGGCGTGAACGGTCGCCCTTGGCGTCGGTCATGGCGATGCCCAGGCACAGGTCTTCGGCCTGCACGCGGTGCAAGTAGGCCTGGAAGCGGGCGCGGTGTTCGGTGCTGCCGCGCGCGTCGTCAATGCGCGCGCTCACCTGGCCCAGGGCGTTCAGCGCGTCGTGCGCCAGGTAGCGCTGCGCGCAGCCGGTTTCCTGGCACAGCAGGCGCACGGCTTCGAGCTTGTTGAGCAGGTCGCCGGCTGATTCGTTGATGTGCATCATGCGGCTCACGCGCCGCCCGCTGCTGCTTTGCACGGCCGTCATCAGCGGCGCCAGCGCGGGGTCGAGCGCGAAGTCGTAGCTCACGCCCAGGGCGTTCACACCCGGCGCCAGGCTGGGCGCATCGGCCACCGATTCGATCAACTGGCCGTCAACGTACACCGTGGGTTTATAGCGGCGCAGCGACTCGCGGTAGTCGGCCGAACTCATCAAGCTGCTGGGCGCGGTGGGGGTGGGCAGGGCGGCATTCATCGTGAGGCCTCGTTCGTCGCGGAGCGAAGATTTGAACACCTCGTCTGCCCCGGGGGGTGAGTAAAGTAGGCAAGCGACTTCAACTCATCAATGCACGCTCATGAACCTGATCAACCCCGAAGGCTGCGCCCTGGTGCTGGTGGACTATCAGCGCCGCCTGATGCCGGCCATCCACGGCGGCGCCGAAGCCGTGGCGCATGCCGCGCGCCTGGCCGACATCGCCCACTTGCTGGGCTTGCCGGTGCTGGGCACCGAGCAGAACCCGGCCAGCCTGGGCGCCAACGATGACGCGGTGCGCTCGCGCTGCAGCAGCACGCTGGCCAAGATGCATTTCGATGCCTGTGCCGATGGCCTGGTTGAAGCGCTGCACGCCGCCGCCAAACAGCCGCTGCGCGAGGTGGTGATCGCCGGCTGCGAAGCCCATGTGTGCCTGATGCAAACCGCGCTGGGCCTGCTGCGTGCGGGCCTGAACGTGTGGGTGGTGGCCGAGGCCTGCGGCTCACGCCGCGCCAGCCACCACGCGTTGGCCATGCAACGTTTGAGCCAAGCCGGCGCCGGCATCGTGAGCGTGGAGATGGTGGCCTTCGAGTGGCTGCGCCACTGCCGGCACGAACAGTTCAAGGACGTGCTGGCGGTGTTGAAGCAGGCCGGGGTTTAGAGGCTGAGAGTCTTTCGATCACGCCCGCTCACCACGCCAGAAGACGCCTGCTCGTCGTTGCAAATGCTCGCCATAGCCCAAGGGCAACTTGGCGCACGGGGTGCACAGCGAGCGGTTCGAGAGCACGCCGCAAGGCGGGCCGCTGAGCCCCTTGCTGGCCAACGTTTGAGTTAAGCGGCAGACGCCGGTACCCCGGTGGCTGTCCGCTTGAACAAAGGGTTCGGCGTCACCCTCAGAGACGCTACAACCGCAAGAGAGCAATGGAGCTATTGCGCTTGGGGGTGCCCTGGTTCGTGCCGGCCTTCACTACGCGCCTAGGCGCTTCGGGCAGTTTCCGACGCGGAACTCGGTGCCGCAAGAGCCTGCGCTTCCGCAGGACTTGTATGACCTGACGGATTCGAGCAAATTGGATCCGTCAAACAGCTCGGCGATCGTGCCTGCCAGTTGAACGCGACTGCCCTTCACCGGGCAATCGAAACGTTCAAACAACGGCTTAGGTGGCGGCCGGATCATCACACAACTCCTTAGCTTGCGCTCGCTGCCTAGATGCGCGCCAAGAGGGCACGTTCCAGAGCGCCACGTGACACGCATGCCAGCGTGATGTTCTGGTC
>JAYUHT010000586.1:0-3129 GCA_043766725.1 Burkholderiales bacterium
GCCAAGCCCGCCGCGCCCGCACAGCAGCAGGCCGCACCCGCCGCTGCCGCAGCGCCGGCCGCGGCCCCCACCCCGCCCAAGCGCAGCTGGATGGGCCCGTTGGCCGGCATCGCCGCCGGCCTGGGCCTGGCCGCGCTGGCCAGCCACTTCGGCTTCGGTGAAGCCATGGGCAACATCATGACCATGCTGTTGGTGGGCGTGGTGGTGATGGTGGTCATCGGCTTCGTGATGCGCCGCATGGCCGCACGCAAGCAGGGCGCCCTGGCCGGCGCCAGCGCGGGCTCGGGTTCAGGCATGGGCGGCTTCACCGTGTTGCAGCCGGCGCTGCAAGAGCCGGCCATGCAGCGCAGCGCCACTGCCCTGCAGCATGACGCTGCGCCCGTCACTCAAGGCAGCGCTTCAACCAGCGTTCAAGCCAGCGCAATCCCTGCCGGCTTCGACAGCGAAGGCTTCGAGCGCATTGCCAAGACCATCTTCATCCGCATGCAAGAAGCCAACGACCGCGGCAACCTCGAAGATCTGCGCCAATTCACCACGCCCGAGATGTACGCCGCTATCAAGCTCGACATGCAGGAGCGCAATGCCGCCACGCAGACCACCGATGTGGTGAAGGTTGATGCTCAAGTGACCAGCGTGGCGCAAGAAGGCGCGCGCCAGGTGGTGAGCGTGCGCTTCAATGGCCTGATCCGCGAAGAGCGCGAGTCAGCCGCCAACGACTTCGACGAAACCTGGCACCTGCAACGCGAAGGCGACGAGCCGGCCTGGCGCATTGCCGGCATTCAGCAACGCTGAAGCGCCCACGCATTCACCACCGCCACCAGCGCCGTCAACTCGGCCTGGAGCGGCCCGAAGCCCGCGGTCCTTTCGACGCGGGCTTCGTCCATATACAGGCGCTTGTTGATTTCCAATTGCAGGCTGTGTCGCCCGGCCGCCGGCTGGCTGTAGGCACGGGTCAGCTCGAAGCCTTTGAAGGGGTCGTTGATGGCCACGTCATGCCCGCCTTGGCGCAGTGTGTTCGCCACCAGCGCGGTGAGTTCGGGGGCAGCGCTGCTGCCATCAATATCACCCACCACGAAATCGGGCCGCGGCTTGCCGGGCGCGCCGGCGGTGTGCAGCGCGCCCACCGCGTTCATCGAATGGCAATCGAGGTGCACGCTCAGGCCATAACGCTGGTGCGTGGCATTGATGCGCTCGCGCAGGGCACGGTGATAGGGCTCGTGGCAGCGCTCGATGCGGCTGCGCAGCTCGGCGACACTCAACTTGCGGTGATAGATGTCACGCCCGTCGTCCAGCGTGCGCCAGGCCAGGGTCTTGCCGATGGCGGCCAGGCCGCTGGGGCGGTACAGGTCGGGCCAGGCCCCGCCTTCGAGCAACGCCAGATCGATGTCGCCGACGTGGCGGTTGGCATCGACGTAGGTGCGTGGGAACAGCGCTGCCAGCAACCACACACCCTGGGCCGTGGCCGGTGCGAACAACTCATCGACGAAGCAGTCTTCGCCGCTGCGCAAGTCGGTCTCGCTGAGGTTGGCGCCAAAGTCGGCCGGAAACCGGCAGCCTGAGTGCGGTGAGTCCAGCACCACCGGCGACGCAGGTTGGGCTGGGCCGTGGGTGATGATCCATTCGGTGGCGCTCATGGTGCGGTTGGTGTTTGAAGGTGGCCGGGATTGTCGTGGCCCGCCGAGCCCTTAAGCTTCCCAGCCTGCATTGCACACGACACATGAACCCCAACATCGAACTCGCCGCCCCTGACATCACCCCCTGGCGCAGCACAAACACCGGGGTGGAGTACGTGCACAGTTTCGACTCCGGCCGCCCGGGCCGGCACGTCATGGTGCAGGCCTTGACGCACGGCAACGAGCTGTGCGGCGCCATTGCGCTCGATTGGTTGTTGCGCCAGGCCATACCGCTGGCACCGGCGCGTGGGCGCCTGACGCTGGCCTTTGCCAATGTCGCCGCGTTCGAGCGCTTCAACCCTGAAGCACCGCACGCCAGCCGCTGTGTGGATGAAGACCTGAACCGGGTCTGGGCCGATGAGGTGCTGCTGGGCTCGCGCGACTCGTGCGAACTGCGGCGCGCGCGCGAGCTGCGACCCTTCGTCGATGCGGCAGACTTTCTGCTCGACATCCATTCCATGACTGAGCCTTGCGCGCCGCTCATGGTGTGTGGCGACGGCGGCCGCGGCGGCGACAAGTCGGCTGCGCTGGCGCGGCAACTGAAAGTGCCCGAGGTGCTGCTGGTGGACACCGGCCACCCTGCGGGCTTGCGCATGATCGACCGTGGCGAGTTCGGCAACCCCAAGAACGCGCGCACCGCCGTGCTCATTGAATGCGGCCAGCACTGGGAGGCCAATGCCGCCGCCGTGGCCGCCGACACGATGCTGCGCTTTCTTGAACACACCGGCGTGCTGCCGTCGGCCTATGCGCAGGCGCACATCAAACAACTCGCCGTGCCCTTGCCCAAGATGCAGCGCCTGGTGCGCGTGACGCATGCGGTGGTGGCGCGCAGCCCGGCGTTCGCGTTCGTGGCGCCGTTCAAGGGGCTGGAGATGATCGCCCGCGCCGGCGAGGTGATCGCCACCGATGGCGATGACATCATCCGCACGCCCTACGACAACGCGGTGTTGGTGATGCCCAACCGGGTGCACGCACAGCCCGGTTCGACCATGGTGCGGCTGGGCCGCTACGACGCGCCTTCAGTGCCCGGCTGAAGGCTGCGCCGTGCTGGCGGCAACCGGTGCCAACAGGCCGTGCCCGAGCGCGCCCAGGAAGATGCCCGCCAGCGCGGCCAGCAGCGCCCAGTTGCCCGCGCCCAGCCCGGCAATGGCCGGGCCCGGGCACACACCACACAAACCCCAACCCGCGCCAAAGATGGCGGCACCGACCAAGGTGTCGCGGTTCAGGCGAGCCGTGTGTTGGTCGAACTGCCAGCCCAGCAACGGGCGGCGCAGCAGGCGCGGCACGTAGCGGTAAGCTGGCAGCACGATGGCCACGGCGCCGCCCATCACCAGCATCAGGCCGGCGTCGCGCCACTGCAAGAAGCTGAGCACGACCTCGGGCGAGATCATGGTGGAAAGGGCCAAGCCGAAGCCGAACAACATGCCGCACACCAGCACGGCCAGAAATTGACGCA
>JAYUHT010000587.1:0-8287 GCA_043766725.1 Burkholderiales bacterium
GCGCGTCATCTGGCGCGCCTGGACGGACCGCAAACCCTACGACCCGGCGCGCCATGGCGGCGCTCAACTCGTACTCAAAACAGCGGGGGGTTGACACAGGGTGTCTCATGCGGGACTCTCCTTGCCAGGCCAGGAATGGCGGCAAGTATGGGCCCGACAGAGCCCCTAACGGCTCAGGCGCCGCAGGCCGCCGCAGCGCTCTTGATGAACCCCAGCACGCCGTTGACCGTGACGGCCTCGCCGCTGCCCGCGTTGCTCAGCGCTTTGTTGGTGAACGCCACGGTGCGCGCGGTGGTGTCCACCGTGATGCCGGTGATGGGGTTGCCGCTGTTGTTGTGGAACGCCACCCAGGGCGCCGCGCCGCCGGCCAGGTTGTTCTCCACCACGCTGGCATGCAGAGCGGCCTTGTCGCTTTGGCGGAAGTAGACCTGCAGAGCGTAGTGGCGGCCGTTGGCGGCCACGGCGTCTTCGAAGTAGACGTCGCAATAGGCGCTGGCACTGAAGGCGTCGGCCGCGCGGGCATCGTTGCCGCCGCCCTTGGCCAGGCCCAGGTCGATGGTCGTGTTGTGCACCGCAGGGTTGGCTGAGGTGAAGGTCAAGGTCGTGGCGGCGCCGCCGGCCGCGTCGCCACCGCCGCCGCAGGCCACCAGCAGGGCGGCGAGCGACAGGGCGCACAGGTTGGCAAGGGGGTGGATGCGAAGGGGGCATGAAGACATGGTGAGGCTCCGGAAGTGGCTGATTCGAAGGGCCGGCCGGCGCGTTGCGAGCCGCCCCTTCATTGGCATACGCCGCCTGCGCGGCCCAAAAGGCGCTCGCTCTATTTAGGGGGCGCAGTGCCTTGGAGGGTGGCGGGGCCTGCGTGCTACATTCGCCCCCATGCACCGCGCCCAAGTCTTTACGAGCTATGCGTTCACGGCCCCTCCCGGCGGCTGGACTCGTTGGCGCACGTAAACAAAGCAGCGCAGCAAACCCAGAAAACCGCCGGTCACCCCGGCGGTTTTTGTTTTTCCGCCCCGCCCTTTGCACACTCACTCACTCAAACAAGGAGCCCACCATGAACAGCAAAGCCAGCACCAAGGAGGCCTGGTATGCGCCCGGCGCCATGGGTACCCCGCACATCGGCGACAAGACCGGTGACACCGACGACCAGCGGATCAAGGACGTGACTCCGCTGCCCCCGCCGGAACACCTGATCCGCTTCTTCCCGATCGCCGGTGGCGCGGTGGAAAAGCTGGTCGGCGGCACGCGCCAGGCGGTGCGCAACATCCTGAACGGCCAGGACGACCGGCTGCTGGTGGTGATCGGCCCGTGCTCGATCCACGACCCGACCGCGGCGCTGGAATACGCGCGGCGCCTGCGCGAACAACGTTTGAAACATGCCGGCACGCTGGAGCTGGTGATGCGCGTGTACTTCGAAAAGCCGCGCACCACGGTGGGCTGGAAGGGCTTGATCAACGACCCCTACCTCGATGGCAGCTACCGCATCCACGAGGGCCTGCGCATCGCGCGCCAGTTGCTGGTGGAGATCAACCGCCTGGGTGTGCCCGCGGGCAGCGAGTTCCTGGATGTGATCAGCCCGCAGTACATTGGCGACCTGATCGCCTGGGGCGCGATCGGCGCGCGCACCACTGAAAGCCAGGTGCACCGCGAGCTGGCATCGGGCCTGTCGGCGCCGGTGGGCTTCAAGAACGGCACCGACGGCAATGTGCGCATCGCCATCGACGCCATCCAGGCCGCCGCGCGGCCGCACCACTTTCTTTCGGTGCACAAGAACGGCCAGGTGGCGATCGTGGAGACGCGCGGCAACACCGATTGCCACGTCATCCTGCGCGGCGGCAAGGCGCCCAACTACGACGCCGCCAGCGTGGCCGCGGCCTGCCAGGAGATCGAGGCGGCCAAGCTGCCGTGCAAGTTAATGATCGACTTCAGCCACGCCAATTCGAGCAAGCAACACCGCAACCAGATCGAGGTGGCGCGCAGCGTGGCGGCGCAAGTGGCCGCGGGCAGCCGCTGCATCTTCGGCGCCATGGTGGAAAGCCATTTGCAGGACGGCGCGCAAAAGTTCAGTCCTGGCAAGGACGACCCGCTAGCCTTGGAATACGGCCGCAGCATCACCGATGCCTGCCTGGGCTGGGACGATTCGCTGCAGGTGATCGAAACGCTGGCCGCGGCGGTGCAGGCGCGGCGCGGCTGAGGCTCACTTCTCAGCCAGCGCCTGATCGCGCAGTTCCCAGCGCGCATACATGCCGGGCGCGCGGCCGCCTGGGGCGGCGCGCCAGCTGGCCAGCGCCTCGCGCGCCGCGTTGCGCATGGCGTCTGGCTGGCCCAGCGCGGCCTGCGCCACGGCTTGTTCGCCCAGGGCCATGGCGCGGGCCCATTGGCGCACCGCGTTGTCATTGCCGCCGTTTCCCGGCGGGGTGGCCATCAGCGCGGCCGCCTCGGTGGCGTGGGCCAGTGCGGCGGCGGCTTGCGCGCGGGGCAAGGCCCGGGCCAGCCACAACAAGGTTTCAGCGCGCAGCCGGGCCAGTTAGAAGTCACCGCCGGCTGCGGCCGGCAAGTCAGCCAGCAAGGGTTCAAGCAGCTGGTGCGCCTGGCGGGGCTGGCCGGCGGCCATCAGCGCGCGCCCCATGGCCAGCGGCAACAACTTCAAGTCGCGCGCCGCGGACTTGTTGGCCGGGTCGGCGGCCACGGTTTCGCGCGCAATGCTGGCGGCGACGTGGTAGGCCGTCTGTGCCGCTTCGTGCTGGCCGTTGAACGACAGCGCCTGCATCAGCAGGAACGCCGCCGTGGCGCGTTGGTGGCGATAGTGCGCGTTGCCGCTGTCGCGCTGCGCCGCCGCGTCACGCAAGGCCTGGGTGCGCTGTGCCCAAGGCAGGGCCTGTGCAAACTCACCGGCAAGCATGAGCGAGTTGGCCAGGTTCTGGCAGGCCCAGGCGTGCTGGTGCGACCACAGCGCGACCTGCGGCGCGCGCTCATGCAATTGCGCCATCAACACCGCGGATTGGCGCAGATGCACCTGTGCATCTTGCGGCCGGCCCAGGTTGGCGCTGATGCCGCTGCCGCCCAGCACCAGGCCGATGTGGCCTTCCAGGGTGGCCAGGCGCGACAGCGTTTCCAGGTCGGCCGGATTCGGTTTGAGCGCGCGCTCCACCAGCACGCGCGCCTGGGTCAAGGCGTCCAAGCCTTGCGTCAGGCGTTCGCTGCGCACCATGAGCGTGCTGCGCAAGAACCACATGTCGGCCGCACTGAGCAGCGCCTGCGCCGGCAGCGCAGCGCTGCCAACGTAGCGGGGCAGCAGGGCCAAGGCCTTGCCCAGGTTAGCTTCGGCGTCGCTCAAGCGTTCCTGGCTGGGCGAGAACTGCTCGCCTTGCAACACGGCGACGCGAAAGTAGCTCTCCGCCACCTCGCGCGCCAGGGTCGGGTCGAGCGCTGCGTCGCCCTGTGCGCGCAAACCGTCCAGGTAGCTCACGGCGTCGCTCAACAAGGCCTCGCGCGTGGCCAGCGAGCCGGGCAGGTGGGCGATCTGGTCGTGGTACTTGAACACCAGGCCGTTGGCCAACTGGCGCACCTGGGCAAAGCGCGCCTCGGCCAATTCGCGCGAGCGTTCAGCCGCCCGGGCCTGCCACAGCGCGGCCACCAGCGCGGCCACGACGCCGGCCATGCCCAGTGCCGCAATCACCATGCTGGCGCGGTTGCGCACGAAAAAGCGCGCCATCAGGTAGGCCAGGCTGGGCGCGCGCGCGCTGATCGGGTAGCCGCGCTGGTAGGCACGCACGTCGGCGGCCAGTGCCTCCACGCTGAGGTAGCGCTGCGCAATGGGTTTTTGCAGCGCCTTCAGCAAGATGTTGTCCAGGTCGCCCTGCAGCTTGCGCCGGGTGTGCAGCCAGGCTGGGTCGGCCACCACATCGGGGCTCAGGGCACTGGGCCGGGTGGGCTGCTCGTCGAGCACGCTGCGCGCCGCGGCCGCGGCCGTGGTTGCGTTGCGCCCGGTGGGGCGCACGCCGGTGAGCAACTGGTACAGCAGCACGCCCAGCGAATAGATGTCGGTGGCGGTGGACACCGGCTCGCCGCGCACCTGCTCGGGGCTGGCATAGTGGGGCGTGAAGGGGCGCTGGGAAGCTAACGTTTGATCTGCGTCAGCGCCGTCCAGCGGGTCCAGCGCCTTGGCGATGCCGAAGTCGAGCAACTTGACCTGGCCGTCTTCGTTGACCAGCACGTTGCCGGGCTTCAGGTCGCGGTGCACGAGCAGGTTGCGGTGCGCGTGGGCCACGGCGTCGGCGAGCTGAAGAAACAGCGCCAGGCGGGCCTCCAGCACCAAGGGCTTGACGGCCACGTCGATGGCCACGCCGCGCACCAGCTCCATGACGAAGTAAGGCGCACCGTCGCCCGACAACCCGGCGTCATACAGGTGCGCGATGTGGGGGTGGTTCAGGCGCGCCAGCGCCTGGCGCTCCTGGGCGAAGCGCTGCAGCACCAAGACCGAATCCATGCCATGGCGCAGCAGCTTGACGGCACTCAGGCCGACAAAGGCACCGTCGGCGCGCTTAGCCTCGAACACCTCGCCCATGCCGCCCGTGCCCAGCAGGGCGACGATCTGCCACGGCCCCAGGCGCTGGCCAATGCGGGGGGCGGCTGTGGCGCCGCATTCGCCCAGGCCGGCCGGCAGGCTGAGGAACCCGCGCTCGCGGCTGCTTTGTGCGTCATGCGCCAGCAGCGAGCGCACCTCGCCTTGCGCCGTGGCGCTGGCTCCGCTGGCGCGCAGCGCTGCGTCACGCCGTGCCACCGGCAGGTCTTGCACCTGCTCGAACAAGGCTTTGATTTGCGCCCAGTGGGCAGGGTCGGTGTTGCGCATCGAGGAAGGTCTGCCCAGGCGGCTGATTCTGGGCCCGCGGCCCATGCAGGGATCAACGCAGGCCGCAGCTTGGGCAAGGCTCATGGGGGCGCGGGCACAATCCGGCCAATGGCCAACCCGGACCCCGACGCCACCCAACCCGGCACCGTGCCCGAGCTGAACGGTGCTTCGGTGACGCAGTGGCTGGCCCAGTTCGAGCAGGCCCACCCTGCCGTCGGCAACAAGTTGTTCGAGTTGTTGTACGACGACCTGCGCCGCATGGCACGCAGCCATTTGCGGCGTGAAAACCCGGGCCACACGCTCAGCGCCACCGGGCTGGCGCACGAGGCCTGGTTCCGCATGGCCGAGCAAACGCGCACGCAGTGGCGCAACCGCAGCCACTTTCTGGCTGTGTCCTCGACCATGATGCGGCGCATCCTGATCAACCACGAACTGGCACGGCGCGCGGCCAAGCGCGATGCCGAGCTGGTGCCGGTCACCCTGTCCGGCCTGGAGCAACTGGCGGGCGCGCCCGACCGTGATTTGATTGCCGTGCATGAGGCGCTGCTGGCCTTTGAGCCGGTGGACGCGCGTGCGGCCAAGGTGGTGGAGCTGCGCTTCTTCGGCGGCTTGGAGAATGAAGAGATCGCCCAGGTGCTGGGCATTTCTCTGGCCACCGTGAAACGCGACTGGACGCTGGCGCGCGCGTGGTTGCACCGCGAGCTGGCCAGCCGAAGTTAACGTTTGGATTCAGCTTTAAACTACTGCCAGGCAGCTGTCGTGTCGTTTGCAGCGGGGGAACCATGCGAACGCCGCAGAACCGGCTTTGCCGGGCTGCTGGCGTTGCCCCCTTGAGGGGGCGGCCGAAGGCCGTAGGGGGTGTTCAATCTAATCGGGCCAGCCGCTCACTGTGCCAATAAACATCGTCGCCGCCCAGGCCATCAAGGTTGGCGCGGTTGAGCACCCGCGACAGCACGAACATCAGGTCTGACAGGCGGTTCAGGTAGTGGCGTGGGGCGTCGTTCACGCGCTCTTGCGCGGCCAGGGCGACCAGGGCGCGTTCGGCGCGGCGGGCGATGGTGCGGCTCATGTGCGCAAGCGCGGCGCTGCGCGTGCCGGCGGGCAGGATGAATTCCTTCAGCCGCGGAAGTTGCGCGTTGTGCTGCGCCAGGGCTTCGTCGAGCCCGGCCACGGCGTCGGCCTTGAGCAGCTCATAGCCGGGGATGGACAGCTCCCCGCCGAGGTTGAACAGCTCATGTTGCACGCGCACCAGCAACTCGCGCACATCGGCCGGCAGCTTCTCGGCCAACAACACGCCCAGGCTCGAATTCAGTTCGTCCACGTCGCCCATCGCAGCCACGCGCAGGTGGCTCTTGGGCACGCGGGTGCCGTCGCCCAGGCCGGTGGTGCCGTCGTCGCCGGTGCGGGTGGCAATTTGCGTGAGTCGGTTGGCCATCTGGTGATGGTAGCGCCGGCCCGGCGCTGGCGCGGCGGTGATGCTGGCGCCTCAGGCGTGTGCCGAGACGAAGCTGCCTTGCTTGCCGCGCAGCAATTGCAGCGTGAGCAGCCGGGCATGCACGCGGTGCACCGGGCCCGCACGGCGGCAGGCCACCACCAGGGCCAGGGTGTCGAAACCGGCAGTCACCACGCGCAGCGCGCTGCCCTTGACCAGGGCCGGCGCGCACAGCAGCGACAAGCCGGTGAACGACAGATCCTGCAAGCGCGCCGCCAGCGCTGCCGCCTGGCCGGGCAGGTGCAGCCGCGCGTCTTGCTCGCGCGCGAAGCGTTCGCCGCGGCGGCGGCCCTGGGCATCGCCGCTCGCGCGTTCGCCGGCCGGTGCGGGCATCAGCGGGCTGTGGCAGCGCGTGCAGCGCCCTTCGTCGCGCGGGGTGGCCGTGAACGCGATGGTGCAGAACGGGCAACACCGGTCGGCCAGCCAGTGGGCGGGGTCGCTGGGCGGGGGCGATGGTGCCGCGCCGGGGGCGCGCGCGGGGCGCGCTGCGGCCGCAGCACGCGCCCGGTCGTACTCGCTGCGCCGGGCCGCGTCGCCCAGCACTTCATACGCCGTGTTGATGAGGGCGGCCTGACGCGCATCGCCGCCCAGGTCGGGGTGCATGCGCAGCGAACTCATCAAGGTGCGGTAGCTGGCCTTGATGATTTCTGCCGGCGCTTCGGGCTGCACATGCAGGATGCGGTACAGGTTTCTGCGCTCAGGGTTCATTTGCGAATTCCGCTGCCTCGTTCTGCGCTATCGGCCGTTGGTGAGCGCGCTTGAGGCCCGTGTGGTCAAGTGCCGCTCCTAGAATGCCCCAGCACAGCCTTTGAGGAGCCACCATGAACGCCCCGTTGCCCGCTGCCATCCTGCTTGCCACCCAGCGCCGCGCCGTGCCCGCGGCCATGCTGAGCGCCTTGCGCGCCCACTTCGGCGAGCGCTGCTCCACCGCCCAGGCGGTGTGCGACCAGCACGGGCGCGATGAATCGGTGTACGCCACCACGCCGCCCGAGGCCGTGGTGTTCTGCGAAAGCACGGCCGACGTGGCCGCGGTGGTGAGCCTGGCCAACACGCATCGCGTGCCGGTGATCGCCTTTGGCGTGGGCTCGTCACTCGAAGGCCACTTGCTCGCGGTGCAAGGCGGTGTGAGCGTGGACGTGAGCCGCATGAACAAGGTTGTGCGGGTGAACGCCGAAGACCTGACGGTGACGGTGCAGCCCGGCGTGACGCGCGAGCAGCTCAACCGCGAGATCAAGGACACCGGGCTGTTCTTTCCCATCGACCCCGGCGCCGATGCGTCGATCGGTGGCATGGCGGCCACCCGGGCCAGCGGCACCAACGCCGTGCGCTACGGCACCATGCGCGAAAACGTGCTGGCGCTGGAAGTTGTCACCGCGCACCCAACAAAGGGCAGTGAAGCCGTGCGCACCGGTACGCGGGCCAAGAAGAGCAGCGCCGGCTACGACCTCACACGCCTGTTCGTGGGCAGCGAAGGCACGCTGGGTGTGATCACCGAAATCACGCTCAAGCTCTACCCCTTGCCCGAAGCGGTGAGTGCCGCGATGTGCACCTTCCCCAGTGTGGACGCCGCGGTGCGGGCAACGATCCAGGTGATTCAACTGGGGGTGCCGATTGCGCGCTGCGAGCTGCTCGATGCCAACGCCATTCGGGCCGTCAACCGCCATTCACAGCTCACGCTGCCCGAAGCACCAATGCTGCTGATGGAATTCCACGGCAGCCCGGCCAGCGTGAAGGAACAGGCTGCCACGGTGCAAGACGTGGCGCATGAACACGGCGGCACGGCGTTCGAATACGCCAGCAGCCCCGAAGAGCGAACCAAGCTGTGGAAGGCGCGCCACCAAGCCTACTTTGCCGCGCTGCAAGTGCGCCCGGGCTGCCGCTGCCAGAGCACCGACACCTGCGTGCCGATTTCCAACCTGGCCGAAAGCATCAATGAATCGGTG
>JAYUHT010000588.1:0-8272 GCA_043766725.1 Burkholderiales bacterium
CCGCAAGCCACGATGAGCCGGCCGCCGGCAGCGTGCAGCACCGTGCCGGGGGGCGCCGGGGCGGCAGGAACGACCTGCGCGCGCCACAGCTTGATGACGCCGCCGCCGGCGGTGAAGCTGGCGCCGGGAAAGGGGTCGAAGGCACGCACGCGGCGCTCGATCAGCGCGGCCGGTTGCGCCCAGTCGATGGCGGCTTCGGCCTTGTCGATCTTGCCGGCGTAGGTGACGCCGTCTTGCGGCTGCAGCGTGCGGGGCAGTGCGGGCAATTCGTGCAAGGCACGCACGATGAGGCTGGCGCCCAAAGCGGCGAGCTTGTCGTGCAGGCTGGCGGCGGTGTCGTCGGCCGTGATCGGCAGGCTTTGCGAAAGCAGCATGGCGCCGGTGTCCAGGCCGGCGTCCATCTGCATGATGGTGATGCCCGTGTTGGCATCACCGGCCTCAATGGCGCGCTGGATCGGCGCGGCACCGCGCCAGCGCGGCAGCAATGAGGCGTGGATGTTCAGGCAGCCCAGGCGCGGCAGTTCAAGCACCCAGGCCGGCAGGATCAGGCCATACGCGGCCACCACCAGCACATCGGGCCGGGCCTGCTCAAGCGCCTGGCGGGCGGTGGCCGCGTCGGCGGGGTATTTGCCGTCCAGGCGCAGGCTGCGGGGCTGGGCCAGCGCCAGGCCGTGCTGCACGGCCAACTGCTTCACGGCCGAAGCTTGCAACTGCTGGCCGCGGCCGGCGGGGCGGTCGGGCTGGGTCAGCACCAGTGGCAGCTCGAAGCCGGCCTGCAGCATGGCCGCCAAGGCCTGAGCGGCGAACTCGGGTGTGCCGGCGAATGCAACGCGATGTGCAACGCGTAAGGCCACCTGCGTCATGCGTCGCGCAACTCTTCGCGCGTTTTCTTTTGCATCTTGGTGCGGATGCGCTGGCGCTTGAGCGGGCTCAGGTATTCAACGAAGACCTTGCCCAGCAGGTGGTCCATTTCGTGCTGCACACACACTGCGGCCAAGCCTTCGGCCTCGAATTCATAGGTTTGGCCGTCGCGCCCCAAGGCCTGCACGCGCACGCGCTGGTGGCGCGGCACTTTGTCGTAGACCAGGGGCACGGACAGGCAACCTTCGTCGATCTCCTGCATCTCGGCACTGCGTTCGAGCAATTGCGGGTTGATCAACACGAGCGGCTGGTCGCGCGTTTCGCTGGTGTCGATGACGATCAGGCGAACATGCACATCCACCTGCGTGGCCGCCAGGCCCAGGCCGTCGGCCTCATACATGGTGTCGATCATGTCATCGGCCAGCCGGCGCAGCCGCTCGTCCACCAGCACCACCGGCTTGGCCACGGTGTGCAGCCGCGGGTCGGGATAGCGAAGAATCTTCAGCAAGGACATGTCGAAGTGGAAATGGTGGGTGTTTGCGGGGCTTATCTGCGGCCATCAAACCGCCGTTTCAAGCGGATGCGTAACGAGCTGATGCGCAGCGCGAAGCTGGGCTGGGTTTCGTTGCGATATCAAGGGTTTGAAGGCAGAATCAATGAAACACTATGAGGTCTGTATGGGCCCGCGCAAAACGCGCGCGCAGCCTGCCCCTCGAAAGCCTTGAAAAGGGCGCGATTGTGTCATCGCCATCACCGGCTTGACTGCCAGCGCGCCGGGAGCCCTTGCCGCATGAAGCCACCCCTGAATTTGCTCGCCACGTGCGCCTTGCGCGGGCCCGCGCTGGCCGTGAGCACCGCCTTGTTGCTGGGCCCGGCCTGGGCGGCGGAGCCCAAGTTCCCCATCACGCCGCAGCAGCGCGGCACCGCGCATCAGGTTGCGCAAGCGGGCGTGGCATTGTCTGAACTGGCGCCCAACGCGCCTGATTCACACACCGTGCAGCCGCGCGACACGCTGTGGGACATCTCCAAACTCTTTCTCAAGACCCCCTGGCGCTGGCCCGAGCTGTGGGGCATGAACCTCGACCAGATCCGCAACCCGCACCTCATTTACCCGGGCCAGGTGCTGGTGCTCGAAAAATCCGGCGGCCGCGCGCGATTGCGCGTGGCGCAAGGCGCCGGCGTGCCGAGCAACACGGTGAAGCTGTCGCCGCGCGTGCGCCAGGAAACGCTGAACAACGGCGCCATCGCCTCCATTCCACTGCACCTGATCGGCCCGTTCCTGAACGAGGCCGTGGTCTTCAACGCCAACGAGCTTGACTTGGCGCCGCGCATCGTGGCCTCGCAAGAAGGCCGGGTGATCATGTCCAAAGGTGACACCGCCTACGTGCGCGGCGACCTGGCCGGTGCGCGCCACTTCAGCGTGTTCCGCTCGCCCAAGCCGCTGATCGACACCGACACGCGCGAGGTGCTGGGCTTCGAAGCGCAGTACGTGGGCACGGCTGAATTCATCGAGGCGGGCCACACCAGCACCGGTGCCGATGGCAAGCCGCTGGTGGTGCCTGACACTTTCAACATCCGCAGCGTGCGCCAGGAAGCCGCCGTGGGCGACCGGCTGGCCCCGCTGCCCAGCGGCGACCTGAGCGCCTACCAGCCGCACGCCCCCAGCGCGGCCGTGAATGGGCGCGTGGTGTCGGTGTATGGCGAAGCGTTGAGTGCCGGCCAGAACCAGATCGTGGCCATCAACCGCGGCACACGCGACGGCATGGAACGCGGCCATGTGCTGGCGGTGTGGCGCGCCGGCGAGCCGCGCGTTGACCCGACTGATGTCAAGCGCACCGCCATGCGGCTGCCCGATGAACGCCACGGCCTGATGTTCGTGTTCCGCGTCTTCGAGCGCGTGTCGTATGCGCTGATCCTGAGTGCGCAGGAGCCGGTGCGCGCGGGCGACCGCTTCACTCAACCGTGATCACTGATCGCTGATCACCGAACCCTGATCTGCGCACCCTGGTTTGCTCGACGCCGAAGAATTCACCGCCTGGTTCAGGCTGCTCGAAACACCCGGCCTGGGGCGCGAGAGCATCCGCCGCCTGCTGGCCGCTTTCGGTTCGCCCCAGGGCGTGCTGGCAGCGCTGCCGTCGTCGCGGCGCGATGTGGCCGGCAGCGTGGCGGTACAAGCCCTGCTGGTCGAGCCGCCCGAATACCGCAAGCGGCTCGATGCAGCCTGGGGCTGGCGCCAAGGCGGCGCTGCACGGCGCGTGCTCACGCTGGGCGACCCTGCCTACCCGGCCAACCTGCTGCAAACGGCCGACCCGCCGCTGTTGCTGTATGCCCAAGGCCGGCTCGAACTGCTGCACGCGCCGACTATGGCCGTGGTGGGCAGCCGCAGCCCAAGCGCCCAGGGGCGAGACAACGCGCGCGCCTTCGCGGCCTTCTTGAGCGAACACGGCTACTGCGTGGTGTCTGGCCTTGCACTGGGCATCGACGGTGCGGCGCACGAGGGTGCACTCAGCGGCCCGGGCAGCAGCATCGCCGTGGTGGGCAACGGGCTGGATCAGACCTACCCGCGCCGCCACCAGGGCCTGACCGAGCGCCTGGCCACGCAAGGCCTGCTGTTGAGCGAATACGCGCCCGGCGTGCCGCCGCTGCCGCCGCACTTCCCTGCGCGCAACCGCATCATTGCCGGGCTGGCGCAGGGCACACTGGTGGTGGAAGCCGCGCTGCAATCGGGCTCGCTGATCACAGCGCGCTTGGCCGCTGAATGCGGGCGCGAAGTCTTCGCCGTGCCGGGCTCGATCCACTCACCGCACGCGCGCGGCTGCCATGCGCTCATCAAGCAGGGCGCCAAGCTGGTGGAGAGCGGGCAAGACATCCTGGAAGAGCTGCAAGGGCATCGTGCCCCCTCGCCGGAGCAGCCAGCGCCGAGCGCCGACCCGCTGCTGCGCGACATGGGTTTTGACCCGTTGAGCCTGGACGAGCTGGCTGCGCGCACCGGCCTGGCCGTGCAAGACCTGGGCGCGCGGCTGCTGGAGCTGGAGCTGCACGGCGCGGTGGCACGCCTGCCCGGCGGCCTCTTTCAACGCCGCCACCAGGCTTGAAAGCTGGCACCGCAATGTGCACTGCGCGCTGCGCAGCCACCGCATGAACGCCGCGTTACACCGCCTCGCCGCATGCGCCGCGGGCCCTGCGCTATAGTGCCCAGACCATGTTCGATGTGCTCGTTTACCTGTACGAAAACTACTGGCGCCCGGACGCCTGCCCCGAGGCCAATCAGCTGTCGCGCAAGCTCAGCGCGGTGGGCTTCGAGGCCGATGAGATCCAGGAGGCCCTGTCCTGGCTGAATGGCCTGGCGGCGGGCGCCGATGAAGGCACCACGCTGGCCGGCGCGAACAGCCTGCGCGTGTGGACCGACAGCGAGCGCGAGTGCCTGGGCGACGAAGGCATCGGCTTCTTGAGTTTCCTGGCCTCAGCCGGCGTGCTGCCGGCGCCGCTGCGCGAAATGGTGGTCGACCGGGCCATGGCCGCCGACAGCCAGAACATGGATCTCGAAGACCTGAAGATCGTGGTGCTGATGGTCTTTTGGAGCCTGGGCGAAGAGCCCGATGCGCTGATCCTAGACGAGCTCTTCGTCGCCCCGCACGAGCGGCTGATTCACTGAGGTCCCACGCCAGAAGTAAAACGGCTGCGCTACTGCAGCAGCCGCGCCGGGTCGACGTCGAGCTTGGCCAGCGCATTGCGCGTGGCACGCACCGTGAGTGCTTCATCTTGCGCCGGCAGCAGCAAGCCGGCTTGCAGGTACGAAGCCAGGCGCTGCTGCTGGAACAGGATGCAGCGCCCACTGGTGGTGACGAACATCGACAAGTGCCGGCGCATGCCCTGCCAGGCCAGTTGCACGGCTTCGCTTTTGCCGGCGTGTTCAAGCATGTACCAGCTGCCCACCTGCAGCTCGCGCGCCCAGGCCAGCATGGCCGGCGTGGGCAGCGAACCACCATCGCTCACCACTTCAAGCTCGCTGCTCTCGTGGCCGGACAGGTCGAACACCATGGAGTCATCGATCGCATCGGCCACGTCGGGCAGCATCTCTTCGAGCGACTCCAACCGTTCGGCCAGTTCCTGCAAGCGTTCTTGCGGAATCACCGCGGCCTTGGCCGTGAAGGCGGCAGCCAGTGAATTGTTCAGTTGCTGCAGCTCTTTTTCCTGCCGCGCTGAGTCGTGCCCCGACGCGGCCATGCCTTCGCGCAAGGTCTTGAGCAACGGCGTCAGGCGGCGAATGACCTCGGCCCGTTCGTCGCGCGTGACCTTGGCGCTGGCCGACCAGATCAGGTCGCCCGCGGCCTTTTTCATGACCTTGGTCTGGTCGCCCTGTGCGCCATAGCGCACCGCGGTGGTGGCCAGCACGTCGGCCCAAATCTGGAACAGGAACTGGCGCACGCCTTCTTGCACCGGCATCTCGTTGAGCATGCGGCGCAGCTCAATGGTGTACTGGATGGCCAAGGTCTCGCGCTGCTCGACCTGCTGCGACAACGACACGCCCTTGCGCGTGGCCTCGTTGTCTTTGGTGAAGAAGTTTTCGAGCCACTTTTCGAATTCGGTGAGCACGGTCTGGAACACGCGCCGGCCGGTGTCGGGGTAGGCTTCGACGACCTGCACGATGCGCTTGATCTCGCGCTCCAGCGCGTCGTCGACGCCGCGGGTGGCGCTGTCAAAACCCATCACGCAGGCACCCATGCGGTCGATCAGGCGGCGCGCCGGGTGCTCCACGGTGGCAAAGAAGTCGGGCTCGCCCACGGCCACGCGCAACACCGGCATCTGCAGCCGCGCGAACCACACGCGCAAGGCCGCCGGAATGCGGTCTTCGGTGAGGATGCTCTGGAACAACAGCGCGCAGATCTCGATGATGGCGCGCTCGTCTTGCGTGGTGGCGGCCTGCTTGAGCAACTGCTTGCGCTGGTGCAGGTCTTCCAGCAAGGCAGCGGAAGTGACCACCACATCGCGCTGCGTGCTGGCCATGGCGCGTTGGCGCAGGCCGCTTTGCGCCTGGTCGATCGCCTTGGCCAGGTTGGGCGACACAGGCTGCTGCTGCGTGGGTGCGCCGAAGTGCGGCAGGTGGCGCGCCACCAGCCGGTTGAGCCGCCCGAGCACAGCCTCGGCGTGTTCGCCGCTGCGCGCCAGCGGCGCGGCGCGAGTCATGAGCCGGGTTTCTTCACCGACTGACGTGCGCATGCCTGAAGCGCTGGTCGGCCCGGCGCGGCCACCCGGCCCCATTGCACCTGAACCGCCTGAGCCGCCCGCGCCACCACCGCCGTAGCCGGTGTGCACACTGCCATCGCCGCCGTGCGCGCTGGGGCGGCCGGAGTCGACCGTGCGCTTGATGAAGGGGCGCAAATCGACATCGGCCAGCACGCCTTGTTCGAGCAGCCAGCGGTTGGTTTCGTGATACGACTCTTCAACCAGGTGCGCAAACTCGTTGTGCAGTTGCGGCTGAACTTCGCGCCAACCGGCCAGGCCGCAGCCGGCCGCACGCCAGCTTTGCACCACGATGCGCGCCAGCACATGGGCACGCAACAGGTCTTGCGCATCAAGCTCTTCGCGCCGCTCCAGCGTGGCGATGCGGGTGCGCAGGTCGGCAAACTCCCAAGACGCTCGGTCCATCATCGCCAGCGCCAGTCGCGAGGTGATGATTTCGCGCTCGATGGTTTCATCATCGACCAACGACAACCCCACCGCGCCCGTGGGCGGCAGGTCGCCCATGCGCGAGGCCGAGGCCCCGTACAGCAAGCCCTGGCGCACGCCGTTGACGATGCTCTTTTGCCAGGTGGCCGCACCTTTTTGCAGCTCGTCGCACAGGTCGCGCCGGCGCTGTGCGGTGTTGTGCTCGGCGGGTTTGTCGCGCAGCACGCGCGCGGCTTCATGCACCGCCACCACCGCTTGCGTCAGGCCCGCGGCCAACTGCTCTGTGTACAGGCGCCGCGCCCGACCGGCGAGGTCTGAAGAAGCAGCGTTGGTGGCCATGTGCGCGCGTCGTTGACGAACTGCGTTTTTTTGACTCTACACCACGGCCCCGGCGTTCGGGTCGTTGGGGTCGCCCTCGCGTCCGCTGGCCTTGACCAGGTCTTCGCGCTTCACGCCCAGCCACATGGCAATGGCGGCGGCCACGAAGACCGATGAGTAAATGCCGAACAGGATGCCGATGGTCAGCGCCAACGCAAAGTTGTGCAGCGTCTCGCCGCCGAACATGAGCATCGACAGCACCATCATCTGCGTGCAGCCGTGGGTGATGATGGTGCGGCTGATGGTGCTGGTGATGGCATGGTCGATCACCTGCTCGGTGGTGAGCTTGCGGTATTTGCGGAAGGCCTCGCGGATGCGGTCGAAGATGACCACCGATTCGTTCACCGAATAGCCCAGCACGGCCAGCACCGCAGCCAGCACGGCGAGTGAAAACTCCCACTGGAAGAAGGCGAAGAAGCCCAGGATGATGATCACGTCGTGCAGATTGGCCACGATGGCGGCCACCGAGAACTTCCATTCGAAGCGAAACGCCAGGTAGGCCATGATGCCGATGACCACGAAGGCCAGCGCCTTCAGGCCGTCCACCGCGAGTTCCTTGCCCACCTGCGGGCCCACCACTTCGCTGCGGCGCAGGGCCAACGGTTCGGCATCGCCTTTGGTGCAGGCCTGCTTGGTGCTGGTCTCGCCCTGCGCGGTGGTGATTTGTTTGCTGCCCGCCGTGCCGCCTTCGGCCTGGCACAGCGCGGCGAACACCTGGCCCACCATCTGGCCCTGGTTGACGCCTTCGCGCAGCGGCAAGCGGATCAACACATCGCGCGAGCTGCCGAAGTTCTGCACCTGGGTTTCGCCCAGCTTCAAGGTGTCAACCGCGGTGCGCACTCTGCCCAGGTCAGCCGCCTGCGTGTAGGCCACCTCGACCACGCTGCCACCGGTGAATTCGATCGACAGGTGCAGCCCGCGCGTGAGCAGAAAGAACACGGCCGCCAGGAAGGTGAGCAACGAAATGATGTTGAACACCAGCGCATGCCGCATGAACGGGATGTCGCGGCGAATCCTGAAGAACTCCATCTTTTTTCCTTGGTTATTTCAATGGAGTTCTGGGGAAGGCTCATGTGAGCGCAACGAACGTGACGATTTCACCAAAAATTCCATTCTTGTTCTCCCTCAGGCCTTGCCCGGCACTTCGGCTTCAGGCTTCCAGACCTGCCCGATCAGCACCGACTTCAGCCGCTTTTGCCGCCCATACCAAAGGTTAACCAGGCCGCGCGAGAACATCACGGCCGAAAACATCGAGGTCAGGATGCCCAGGCAATGCACCACGGCAAAGCCGCGGACAAAGCCAGAACCGAATGCCAACAAGGCCAACCCAGCGATCAAGGTGGTGATGTTCGAGTCGAGGATG
>JAYUHT010000589.1:0-3120 GCA_043766725.1 Burkholderiales bacterium
TTGCGTGCGCAGCCCCGGCATGAAGCGTTGCGCGTGGTGCAGCAAGGCTTCGGCGCGGCGGTAGTTGGGTGGCGCGTGCAGCCCGGCCAGTTCCACCGCACCGCCCACGCGCACGCCGCCAGCAATGGGCGTGACGACAAAGCCGTGGCCCGGGAAGGTGAGTTGCCGGCGCAGCGCAAAGGCACCCGGCGGCAAGGTGGTGTTGTAGCCGCGCTCGGCCTCCAGCGGGATGTGCTCGCCCAGGCTGCGCGCCAGTTGGCGAGACCACGCGCCCGCGGCCACCACCACCTGCTGCGCTTGCACGCTGCGGCCGCCGGCCAGCTGCACTTGCACGCCGCTGGGCCCCGGCCGCAATGCCAGCGCTTCGCCGTGGCGCAGCTTGGTGCCCAACGCTGCCGAACGTTCGGCCAGGCGCAGCACCAGGCGCAACGGGTCTTCAATCGTGGCCCAGCCGGGCACGAAGGTGGCTGCCACCAGGCTGGGGCTCAGGCCCGGCTGCCAGCGCGCTATGGCCGCCGCGGCGCCGGGGCCGAAGGCATGCTCGAAGGCGATGCCATGGTCAGCGCGCACCTGCCAGCCGGGCAGCGAGGCTTGCCATTGCGCCACGCTGTCGTAGAGGTGCAGGTTGCCGTCTTCATGCAGCCAGTGCAGGGCGTTGATGCTGGTCAACAGGCGCGATGTGGCTTGTGCAGACAAGCGATTCAGCGCCGCTTGCGCGCGGGTGCCGGCGGCCACGCGCTCGGGCTGGCTGGCGCGCCAGAAGCGCCACAGCCAGGGTGCGATGCGTGGCAGGTAGGCCGGCCGCAGCGCCAAGGGGCCGAGCGGATCAAGCAGCCAGCGCGGCACTTGCCGCAGGATGCCCGGCGTGGCCAGCGGCTCGATGTCTGAAAACGCATATGCACCGGCATTGCCCCGGCTGGCGCCAGCCGCCACGCCCTCGCGTTCCAGCACGCACACCTTGCGCCCCTGCTGCGCCAGGCGCAGTGCGATCGTCAGGCCGATCACGCCGGCACCAATCACCACCACCTCGGCCGTGGCGTCATCACGCCCCGGTGGTGCAAGTTCGGTGGCGCTGTGCATGCTTGTCATCAAGGCGCCCGCTCACAGCCCCCAGGCCAACGGGTCGCGCGCATCGAATACCACCTGCGCATCGAGCGTGACGTGCGCATGGCCGTGAATGAAAGGCAGCACCGTGGCGCTGCCATCGGCAGGCCGCTCGTAGCGCGCCGCGAAGACGCTGCCGATCACGCTTTCTTGCTGCCACACCTCACCCGGTGCCAGCGCGCCGTCAGCCGCCAGGCAGGCCAGCTTGGCGCTGGTGCCGGTGCCGCAGGGCGAGCGGTCGTAGGCGCCGCCCGGGCACAGCACGAAGCTGCGGCCCTGGTGCCCGGGGGTGTGCGCCGGGCCGAGCAATTCGATGTGGTCGATTTCGGCGCCGAGCGCGCCGGTGATGCCGGCTGCGGGCAACGCCTGGCGCACAGCTTGGGCCAGTGTGTGCAAGGCCGGGATGTTTGCTCTCTCGATGGCCAGGCCATGGTCGTGGCACAGGAAGAACCAGTTGCCGCCCCAGGCCACATCGCCGTGCAGCAGGCCATGGCCATTGACCTGCACCGCCACCTGGCGCGCTTGCCGCCAGGCCGGCAGGTTGGCCACCGTCACGCCGCCATCGGCATGCAGTTCGGCCGCCACCGTGCCCACCGGCGTATCGATGGCATGGCTGCCAGGGGCCAGACGTTTCAGGTAAGCCAGCGTGGCCACCACGCCGATGGTGCCGTGGCCGCACATGCCGATGAAGCCCACGTTGTTGAAGAAGATGACGCCGCAGGCGCTGCCGGCCTGCACGGGTTGCGTGAGCAGCGCGCCCACCAGCACATCGTTGCCGCGCGGCTCGTTGACCAGTGCGCGGCGCCAGGCGTCATGCTCGCTGCGAAAACGCGCCAGGCGCTCGGCCATCGTGCCGCCGCCCAGGTCAGGGCCGCCGCTGATGACCAGCCGCGTGGGCTCGCCACCGGTGTGGGAGTCGATGATGCGGGTGGGGGTTGGGGTGGGCGTGGTGCTCATGGCTTGCGTGCTCGCGGTGTGGCTGGCCAGGAGTATCGGTTGCTGTCGCGAGCATGTGCTTGCGCCCGCTGCGCGCCCTGCGCCCCTGCTCGCTTTGCGCGGCTCGATGCGCACCAGTGCTCCGACACACAGGTTTCGGAACATGATGAAAACGATGGATTCGGCCCGAGGTCTAGGCGCAAAGCGCAGCCATGCCGGGTGGCATGGCGAGCATTTGCAACGACGACATCGGGTCGAAGGCGCGTTTTCATGTTTCGAAATCAGTGGGTTGGAGTACCAGGCCTTCAGCCTCGATCTGGAACAGCGCCTCGCTACCATCTGCTCCGCAACACCCGAGCCCGCGCGTTGCATCATCCCTCTTCACCGCACCGAAAGGCCCCCCATGAGTGCCGCCATCGCCTGGCAGGGCGTGTTCCCTGCCGTCACCACCCAGTTCAAGGAAGACCTGTCGCTCGATGTGGACGCCACCGCGCGCGTCATCGACGCCCTCATTCGCGACGGCGTCTCGGGCCTCGTCATCTGCGGCACGGTGGGCGAGAACACCTCGCTCACGCGCGCTGAGAAAGCGCAAATCATGGAAGCCGCGCGCAGCGTGGCCGCCGGCCGCGTGCCGGTGATCTGCGGCGTGGCCGAGTTCACCACGGCCTTTGCCATCGAGACAGCGCGCGCCGCTGCGCAGGCCAGGGTCGACGGCATCATGCTCATGCCGGCACTCGTGTACTCGGCCAAACCGCATGAAGCAGCGGCGCATTTCCGCGCCGTGGCCCGCGCCACCGATTTGGCGGTGATGGTCTACAACAACCCGCCGATCTACAAGAACGACATCACGCCCGACATCCTGGCCACGCTGGCTGACTGCGACACCATCGTTTGCTTCAAAGACAGCTCGGGCGACACGCGTCGCTTCATCGACACGCGCCAGCGCGTGGGCGATCGGTTCGTGCTCTTTGCGGGGCTCGACGACGTGGTGGTGGAAAGCGTGGCCATGGGCGCCGTGGGCTGGGTCTCGGGCCTGTCGAATGCGTTCCCACGCGAAGGCGAAACGCTGTTCCGCCTGGC
>JAYUHT010000590.1:0-3107 GCA_043766725.1 Burkholderiales bacterium
CGCCGCAGGCCTATTTCGAAGTGGTCGACCGGTACGCCTATGGCGGCAGCTTCATCGACTTCATGGTGCTGTACCTGCGCGGCTTCAACGGCTTTTGCAGCGGCCCGGCGCACTGCCTGATGTTGCCAACCTGGAATCATTTGTGGTTCCTGCCTTACCTCATCAGTTACACGCTGCTGCTGTGGGCCTTGCTGATCTGGCGCGAACGGGCCTTGATGTCGCTGGCGCAGGCTTTGGATGCACGGCTGCGTGGCCCGGCCCTGTTGCTGGCGCCCCTGGCCTTTTTGCTGGCCACGCGCTGGGCCTTGGCTGCGCGCTGGCCGGTCAGTCATGCGCTGGTGGATGACTTCTTCGCCCACAGCCAGTACCTGGCGTTCTTTCTGTTTGGTGCCGTGGCGGCTCACACACCTTCCATCTGGCCGCGCCTGCGCGCCCTGCGCTGGCTGGCGCTGGCGCTGGGCCTGGCGAGTTGGGGCGCCTTGGTGGCGGCGGGGCAGGTGCCGCCGGCCCTGCGCGCGGCGCTGTTCAGCACCCAGCAGTGGTGTGCCGTCGTGGCCGTGCTGGGCTTCGCGCTGGCCCATCTGAACCGCGACAGCGCGGCCTTGCGCTACCTCACCCTGGCCGTGTTTCCTGTCTACATCCTGCACCAGACCGTGATCATCCTTTTGGCCAAGGTCGTGCAGCCTGTGCGGCTGCCCGTCGCCATCGAGGGCCCACTGCTGGTGGCCTTGACATTTGCGCTGTGCCTGGCGGGTTTCGAGCTGGCGCGCCGGCTCGCTTGGTTGCGGCCGTTCATGGGCCTGCGCCCGCTGTCGCTGCCGGGGCCTGGCGCTGCGCGCGTCCCTGCGCCTCAAGGCTGACCCGACCCAACCGGCCCAGCCCGCCCAGTTGAGGCCGACGTATCCTTGGTCGGTTGCCAAACGCGCGCAGCGAACGGCGATCGAGCCGAGGAACCCATGTTCAAGAAAATTCTCATAGCCAACCGGGGCGAGATCGCCTGCCGCGTGGCCGCCACCGCGCGCCGCCTGGGGCTCAAGACCGTGGCCGTGTACAGCGACGCCGATGCCGACGCCAAACATGTGCATGCGTGCGACGAGGCCGTGCACATCGGCGCCAGCGCGCCGCGCGAAAGCTACCTGCGCTGGCAGCGCATCATCGAAGCCGCCCTGGCCACCGGCGCGCAGGCCATCCACCCCGGTTATGGTTTTCTCAGCGAGAACGAGCCCTTCGCCAGCGCCTGCGCGGCGGCCGGGTTGGTCTTCATCGGCCCGCCGGCATCCGCCATCGCGGCCATGGGCAGCAAGAGCGCGGCCAAGAGCCTGATGGCCAAGGCCGGCGTGCCCCTGGTGCCGGGCTACCACGGCGCCGACAACGACGCAGGCCTGTTGCAACGCGAGGCCGACGCCATGGGCTACCCGGTGCTCATCAAGGCCAGCGCCGGCGGTGGCGGCAAAGGCATGCGGCGGGTCGATCGTGCGCCCGACTTCGCTGCCGCGCTGGCCTCGTGCCAACGCGAAGCCCAGGCCAGCTTTGGCGATGCGCAGGTGCTGGTGGAGCGCTACGTCACGCGCCCGCGGCACATCGAGATCCAGGTTTTTGCCGACAGCCATGGCCACTGCATCCACCTGTTCGAGCGCGACTGCTCGGTGCAGCGGCGCCACCAGAAGGTGCTGGAAGAAGCCCCGGCACCGGGGCTGAGTGAGGCGCGCCGCACTGAGATGGGCGCTGCCGCCGTGGCCGCCGCTCAAGCCGTGGGCTATGTCGGGGCGGGTACGGTGGAGTTCATCGCCGAGCCCACGGCCGATGGCGATCTGCGCTTCTTCTTCATGGAGATGAATACGCGCTTGCAAGTGGAGCACCCGGTCACCGAAGCCATCACCGGCTTGGACCTGGTGGAGTGGCAATTGCGCGTGGCCGCCAGCGAGCCCTTGCCGCTGCAGCAAGCTGAGGTGCGCGCGCATGGCCATGCCATCGAAGCGCGCATCTGCGCTGAAAACCCGGGCGCCAACTTCCTGCCCGCCACCGGCACGCTGCACGTGGCGCGCTGGCCGGCGCATGTCACGTTCGAGCGCAGCTACACGCTGCCGCGCGTGGACAGTGGCGTGCGCCAGGGCGATGCGATCTCGCCGTTCTATGACTCGATGATCGCCAAGCTCATCGTCTGGGGGGCGGATCGCGCTCAGGCGTTGGCGCGGCTCGATGCGGCGCTGGCGCAAACGCACATCGTGGGCTTGCACACCAACGTGGCGTTCCTGAAGCGCGTGGTCAACACGGCGGCGTTCAGCGGCGCCGATCTGGACACCGCGTTGATCGAACGCGAACACGCCGCCTTGTTCGATGGCCCTGGCCTGGCGCCCGAGGTGGCCGCGGCCGGCGTGGCGGCGCAGGCGCTGGCCGATGAAGCCGCGCTGGAAGGCGCCGACCCCTGGTCGCGCCGCGACGGCTGGCGCTTGCATGGTGCCGCACAGCGCCGCTTCGACCTGGAACTGGCGGGCGCGCACCACGCCGCCAGCCTGGCCCGCTTGCACGACGGCGCCACCGAGTTGCGACTGAACGGTGCGAGCTGGCCGTTCAGCGCGCGCGCCCTGGGCGGCGCGCTTCATGACGTGGGCCTGGGTGCGCGCCGGCTGCAACTCGCGGTTTACCGGGTCGGCGAGAAGGTGGCGGTGTTCGCGCCCGAAGGCAGCGCCGTGGTCAGCGACATCGACCTGCTGGCCCATGCTGGCGACGTCGCCGCGGCCGGGGGCAGCCTGCTGGCGCCGATGCCGGGCAAGGTCATCGCCTTGCTGGCCGCGGCCGGTGACGCGGTGCGCCAGGGCCAGGCGGTGGCGGTGATGGAAGCGATGAAGATGGAGCACACCCTGCACGCGCCGCGCGACGGCACGGTGGCCGAGCTGCTGTATGCGGTGGGCGACCAGGTGGCCGAAGGCGGCGAGCTGCTGCGCCTGGCGCCTGTAGCGCCATGAACGAAGGCTTACCGGCCGAGCCAGCGCCGTGGCGAAAACCAGCGGCCCTTGCCGCGGTCGAGTTCCTTGGGCGGCTCCAGCTCCACCGGCGCGCTGCTGCCAAAGCCCGAGGTGGTGGACCACGGCGTGGGCTGCGGCACC
>JAYUHT010000591.1:0-8228 GCA_043766725.1 Burkholderiales bacterium
GAAGCGGGTGGGCGACACGGCGCGCTCGGGCAAGGCCAGGGCCTCGCACAACGCATGGCAGTTCGCGGCGTCGCCGGTGGCCGAGGCGAACACGCTGGCCAGGGTGGCTGGGTCGATCCCGGCCTGCGCGCAGGCGGCGTCGGCCACCGCCACCGAAGCCTTCACCAGCACACCCGCGCGGCGCCGTTCGGTGGCCGGCAGGCGCGCCGGCGCATTCACCACCGTGGCCAGCCGCTGCCAGGCCGCCGGCGCGCGCAGCAGCGCCGCGCCTTGCGGCCAATCGGCCAGGCCCGGCCCGAGCAGGCCGACGCCGGCCACGCGCGCTTGCAGGGCGGGCGGGCTCGTCATGCCGCCGCACCGAACAACAAGCAGGCGTTGGTGCCGCCGAAGCCGAAGGAGTTGCTGGCCACCACCCGCAAACGGCGTTCTTCGTTCTGGTGCAAATAACGGGCATGCAAGCCGCTGTCGCGCTGGCGCAGGTTCAACCCGCCGGGCGCGGTGCCATGGGCCAGGCTGAGCAGGCTGATGGCCGCTTCCACCGCGCCGGCCGCGCCCAGGGCATGGCCGGTGTGGCCTTTGGTGGAGCTGCACGCCACGCCTGGGCCGAACACCTGCACCACGGCATGGTCTTCGGCGGCGTCGTTGTTGGGCGTGCCGGTGCCGTGCAGGTTGATGTAACCCACCGCTTGCGGCGCCAGCGCGGCATCAGCCAGCGCGGCGCGCATGGCCGCGGCGGCGCCCGCGCCTTCGGGGTGCGGGCTGCTCATGTGGTGGGCGTCGCTGCTTTCGCCCGTGCCGAGCAGCCAGCCCAGTGGGGCGCCATGAGGTTCGCGTTCGAGCAAGGCAAAGGCCGCGCCTTCGCCCAGCGACAGCCCGGTGCGCTGCGCATCCCACGGGCGGCAGATGTCGCTGGCCAGCAGTTCGAGCGAGCGAAAGCCGTACAGCGTGGTCAGGCACAGGCTGTCGACGCCGCCCACCACGGCGGCATCCACCAGGCCCAGCGCGAGCATGCGCGCCGCGGTGGCAAACACCTTGGCGCTGGATGAGCACGCCGTGGACACCACCTGCGCCGGGCCGCGCAGGCGCAGCGCAGCGCGCACATAGGCGGCCACGGAGTAGGTGTCGTGCGTGCCGGCGTAGCGCGTGCCGGCGGGCAAGGCGCCGTGCGCATCGCGCTGGCGGTAGGCGATTTCGGTGCTCAGGATGCCCGCCGTGCTGGTGCCCAGGAACACGCCCACGCGGTGTGCGCCGTGGCGCGCGGCGCTCGCGGCCACCGCCGCGGCAAAGCCGTCGCAGTTCAGTGCGCGTGCGGCCAGGCGGTTGTTGCGGCAGTCGAAGGCATCCAACTCAATGGGCAAGGGACTGTCGTCAAGCCCTTCGGCCACGCCCAGCCAGGTGTCCAGTTCGGCCGTCTCGAAGCGTTGCCGCGCCAGGCCCGTGCGCTGCGCGCGCAACGCGGCCCAGGTCGCATCGCGGCCTGCGCCCAGGGCGCTGACCACGGTGTAGGCGGCCACCGCCAGTGGCGTCATGCCACTTCCGGCGCAGGCGGTTGCGCAGGCACTTGCACAGGCAGTTGCGCCACCAGCAGCATGTTGGCAAAGGGCGTGCCCCGGTGCATGGGCTGGGTGCTCACATCAAAGCCCAGTTCGCCCAGCAGCGCCTGCCACTGCGGCATGGTGCGGCCCCAAGTGGGCGCCACGCTGTGGCCGCGCACGCGGGTGACGGCACGATCCACCCATTGGCTGATGGCAAAACCCAGGCGCTGCTGGCTGTCGCCCACGCGCAGCAGCAGCCGCCCGCCAGGCGCCAATGCCTGGCGCACGCGCTCAAGCACCTGCGCCTGCTCGACATGCTCGACGTAATGCAACACATCGAGGATGACGGCCACGTCGCTGGCCGGAAACACCGCCTCACGCATGTCGGCCGCCTCGAACCGCGCCTGGGGTGCCACCGCCGCCAGCGCGGCCTGTGCCCGGGTGATGTCGCGTGGCATCAGGTCCAGCCCGTGGTAGCGCACGCCGCGCGGCGCGGGCGCCCAGGTGGGCGGCCACTGTGCCGGGGCGCCGGGCTGGTCGCAGGCCGTCAGCAGCGCGGCCAGCACGCCCTGGCCGCAGCCAATGTCGAGCACACGCGCGCCCGGCGGCAGCAGCCCCTGGCGCAACAGCGCGGCAAAAACGGGGTCACGGGTCAACTTGCCCGCCGCAAAGTGATAGGCGAAACGCCCAGCGCGGCGATACGGTGCGCAAGCCGTGTGCACCAGCGCGCTCCAGGCTTGATGGGAGGCTTTGTGCGAGGCAGGGTGCGGCTTGCGCACCGGCCCGCCGGCAGCACCCGGCACGGCAGACAACACGGGCTCGCGCGTGCCGCTCACACGCCGCGCCCGGCTGGCGCCGGCTCATGGCGGCGCGGCAGCGCCTGGCGCAGGGTTTCGGTGTGCAGGCCGCGTTCGTGCAGTTGCTGCAGCAGCGCCGGCAGCACCGTCAGCACCAGCGGCTGGCCCTGCGGCGTGCATCCGGCGTGGCCATCGTGCAGCAGCAGGATGCTGCCTGCCGCCAGGTCAGGTTGCAGCCGCGCCAGCAACTTGGCCGACGCCTGGGAGCGGGTGTCGAAACCACGCCGCGTCCAGCTCACCAGGTGCAGGCCCTGGCGGTGCAGCACGGGGTCGAGTATGGGGTTGCGCAGGCCGGCCGGGGCACGAAAGCAATGCGGCCATTCGCCGCTGATGTCGGCCAAGGCCTGTTGCGCCGCGCTGATCTCGCGCGCCAGGCGCCCCGGCCCGAGCAAGGCGAAGTCGTGCGCATGGCGGTGGCTGTGGTTTTGCACGCTGTGGCCGCGGCGCACGATCTCGCGCACCAGGGCCGGCGCGGCCTGGGCACGCTGCGCAATGCAAAAGAAGGTGGCGCGGGCTTGCGCGGCGTCGAGCACATCAAGCACCCGCGGCGTCACCTCGGGGTCGGGCCCGTCGTCCAGCGTGATGGCCACGGCGCCGCGCGCAGCGGCCGCAGCCGGCAGCCGGTTAACGTTTGGCCCCAGCCAATCGCTGCGCGGCCACAGCCCAACGCTGCCGAGCACGCCATGGTTGGCCAGCACCGCGCCCAGCGCCCAGGGCCAGGCCCCGGGCAGCAGCAATGCGGCCGCACCTGCCAAGGCATGAACGCCCACGCTGGCCTGGATCAAAGCGGGCACGGGCCAGCGCGGCACGGGGCCGGCGTGGGCAGCAAGGGAGAGGTGGTTTTCGGCCATGGCAATGCGGCGCGAATTCTCCCATGGCAGGGCTGGCGCACCGCGTGCGCTCAGGCGCGCTCAGGCCTGCCTGGGCGCTGCCGGCGCGCCGCACACGGCGGCCAGCAGCAAGGCCAGCAGCGCCCCCGGCGCGACCACGCGGCCGATGTCTGACAGAGCCGGAATGCTGGACGCCGCAATCAGCCCGAACGACAGCACCGTGGTCAGGTTGGCCAGAAGCAACGACGCCAGCGTTTCGGCATTGGTATAGGCATCGGCCTGGCCTTGCTGGCGCAGCATGTCGAAGAACAGCGCGTAGTTCGAGCCCACCGCCACCACCAGCAGCAAGCCCACCAGGTGCAAGATGCCCAGCGGCACATCCAGCACACTCAAGGCCGCCAAGGTAAACAGCAGGGCCAGCGCCAGCGGCTGGCATACGGCCAGCAAGCGGCGCGGCGAGCGCAGCCACAGCGCCATCAAGGCCACCACACCGGCCGCGCCCCAGCCGGCCTGCGCCATGGCCTGGGCCAGGTAGTGCTGGTAGAGCTGGCGCAGTTGCGCGCCGACATCAAGCCACTGCACGCCCGGCGCAGCCTGCACGGCCGGCGCCAGCAGCGCGGCGCCCAGCAGCTGGCCGGGCAGCGCATGCAGCGGCAAGATGGCGGCCCAGCGGCCGTCGCGTTGCGGCATCAGCAAGGCGCGCACCAGCGCGCCGGCGCTGCTGGGCAGCGTCTCCAGCGTGAGCGGCGCGGCCTGGCGCGCCCGCTCCAGGTCTTGCGTAAACGGCACCAACCGCGCTGCTGGCAAGGGCCCGCCCTGGGTGGCCCGGGCCAGCGCAGCGCGCAGGGCGGCAGGCTCGGGCAGGGCCTGGCGGCGCTGGGCTTGCAGCGCCAGGCTGGGCAGCAGGCGTGCCGGGCTGTCGTAGCCTTGCAAGCGGCCTTGATCGACCAGTTCATCAAGCGCCAGGCCCGCGGCTTCGGCGCCGCGCAATGCCGCCTGGGCATCGGCCGCCTGCACCACCAGGAAGGCGCCGCCTTCGCCCAGTGCCAGCTCCTGGCGCAAGCTGGCATCGAGCGCCAGCGCCTCGGGCGAAATGGGGCTCAGGGCGGTGAGATCGGCGCGCCACAAGGTCTGCGGCTGCCACGCCAGGGCCAGCAGGCAGGCAGCGGCGGCGAACCACACCGCGGTGCGTGCCCGCGGCGCGTGGCGGGCCAGCGCCAGGGCCAGTGCGCCCAGGCGCCCGCGCGCGGCCTGGCCACCCTGGCGCGCAGGACGCAGCAGCGGCAAGACGAAGCGCGTGCAAAGCGCCGCGGCGGTGAGCCCGGCCAGCGAGAACACGCCCAGTTGCGCCAGCCCCGGAAAGCCCGAAAACGCCAGCGCCGCAAAGCCGCACACCGATGTGAGCAACCCCAGGCGCACGGTGGGCCAGCCGTGCTGCTGCCAGCGCTGCAGGCGCGACGCGTCGCCGCCGTTTGTGCCACCGTTTGCGCTGCCGTTTGCGCTGCCCTGCAGCAGGTAGTAGATAGCGTAGTCCACCGCTTCGCCGATCAGCGTGGTGCCAAAGGCCAGCGTCACGCCGTGCACATTGCCAAAGCCCAGGCCCACCGCTGCCACACCCACCAGCACACCCGTGGCGACCGGCAGCGCGGCCAGCGCCACGGCTTGCAGCGAGCCGAAGGCCAGCCACAGCAAGCCCACCATCAACAGCGTGCCGGCCATGGCCAGGACGCGCACCTCGTGTTCGATGCGCGCCCGGGTGTCGATGGCAAAGACCGGCGCCCCGCTCAGCACCAGGCTGAGCTGCGGCTGCCTCAGGGCGGCGAAGGCGCTGCGCGCCGCGGCCAGCGCTGCGCCCTGGGCGTCCATGTCGGCGCCGGGCGCGCGCGTGCTGGCCAGCAGTAAAGCGCGCTGGCCGTCACGGGTGACCCACACGCCGTGGTCTTGGCGCGGCCCCTGCGCACTGAGCTGGCTTTCGGCGATGCGCAGCGCCTCGCCGGTGGGGTCACGGTTGAGCAACGGCTTCAGCGCGCTGCCGGCCGGTGTGCCCAGCAGGGCCACCGTGTCATCCAGCGCCAGGGCCATGCCCTCGGCGCTGAAGCGTTGTGCGTTGACGGCCGGGCTCAAGGCGTAGCGCTGCTCGAACACCCAACTGCCCAGCTCGCCCACGCCGGCGCTGCCGCCGTTGTGCACCCATTCGAAGTGGCCGCCTTGGCGCAGCGCCGTGGCCAGGTCGCTCGATGCCTGCACGCGCTGCGCCGGCTGCCCGCCCGCGATCGCCAGTGTCAGTGACCGCGCCGGCGCGCCACTTTGCAGCTGCTCGATGAGCAGCCGCTGCTGCGCGTTGGGCGCCGCGGGCAGGAAGGCCGACAGGTCGGCCTTGAACGGCGTGTGCAGGATGACGCCGATGCACAGCGCGCAGCCTAGCGCCCACAAGGCCAGCACGATGCCGGGCCGCGCGTGGATCGGCGTACGCCCGTCTTCGGGTGCGCGTCCCGGCGCGAGGCTCACTTCGCGCCCGGGGCCGGCGCGGCCTGCGGCTCGATGCGCATGATGGAACGGTCGCCATCGGCCAGCAGCAGCTCCACTTGCAGCAAGTCGCCGTGCTGGCCGCTGAGGCGCAGTTCGCGCACGCTGCGCGCCACGCGCTCATCGTCGGGCACCAAGGTCAGGCGCCACTGCGCGGCCTGGCCGCTCACGCTGGCCTGGAAGTGCTGGGTGAGTTGCCGCGGGTTGCCATTCAGCGCCCCACTCATCGCGGCGACGAAGGCGCTGAGTTCAGGCACGGCGTCGACATGCAACAGGCGCACGCGCCCGCCGCGCTCAAGCGTGATCTGCTTGCCCTGCACGCTGAACGATTCCGGCCGCGGGCTCAAGGTGCGGCGGGCCAGTTGATCGGGGGCCTTGAAGCTCAGCGTGCCGCTGGAATGCAGCGGCTGGTCCAGCCCCGCAACATGCCGCACTTCGGTGAAGCGCGCCTCGCCGCTTTGGCGCCGGGCCAGCAGTTGCATCAAGGCATCGAGTTCCATGGCGCCTGCCGTTGCGGCCCACAGCAAGGCCACCGTGCCGAACAACAGGCCGCGTTCAAGCCGGCGCATCTTCCTGCCAGAAATCATGGAAGTTGAACCAGTTGTAGGGCGCGTGCCGGCACAGCGCTTCAAGCTTTTGCACGTAGGCGTGCAGCGCGGCACGCAGCGCGTCAGCGCGTGAGGCGGCATCGGCAACCGGCTGGGTGAAGTCGGCCAGCGGCTCGAAGCACACTTCATAGCGCCGCCCGCCCTGGTACACGCCGGCCATGAAATACACGCGCTGGCGCAGCAATTGCGCCATGCGCAGCGGGCCTTCACCGAACGGCGCGGCCACACCCAGGAATGGCAGACGCACGGTGTGGTCGCGCTGGCTGGGCTGGTCGAGCTGGCGGTCGGCCAGCATGCCGACCAGGCCACCGCCGGCCAGCCATTCGCGCACCGCCAGCATCGAGCCGGGCCGGCCCAGGGCGATGATGTCGAGGTGGGCGCGCGGGGCGATGGCGCGCAGCGTGGCCTGGATCATGCGGGCATTGTCCGGGTACATGACCATGGCCACACGCGGCCCGGCGCGCGCGCCGCCCAGGGCGTGCAGCGCGGCGAAGCTGCCCATGTGCGCACCCAGCAGCACGGCGCCGCGGCCCGCGGCCAGGGCGTCGTCAAGGTGTTCCAGGCCGCGCACATCGAGCTCGAAGGCACCGACTTCGCCGCGCGAGAAGTAGACCCGGTCGAGCACCAGGTTGGCGAAGGTGTGGACATGGCGATAACCGTCGGCAAAACTGGGCCGGCGGCCCAGCACGCGGCCCAGATAACGGCGCGAATGCCGGCGCGCTTGCGGCGAGCACAGCACGAAGTACAGCGCGATCGGGTGCAGCAGCAGCCGCGCCACCGGGCGGCCACACGCCACGGCAATGGCGGCCATGAGTTTGAGCACCAGCGCATTGCCGCGCTCGCCCTGGCGCGCCCAGGGCGCTGGGCGGGCGGTCGCTGTGGCCGTGGCGTCCGTGGCGTCGGCCGCGGCCGGGTTGGTCGCAACATCCACTGTGGGCGCTGCGGTGGCCGCGTGGGCAGCAGGCGCGGGCTCGGCCGCGGCGTCAAGCAGCGCCAGGCGCCCACGCGCCGCCACCACATCGCCCAGCCGCACGTCGAACACCAGGCCCGCGCGCTGCGCCTGCAAAGTGATCAACACCTCGCTGCCAGGCCCCACGGGGTGCAGGAATTTCACCTCCGGCACGGCCAGCCTGCGCCCGGCGGCCCAGGGCTGCGCGGCGTCGATCACCCAGGCCAGCAACACCACCCCGGGCAAGACCGGGGCGCCGGGAAAGTGGCCGTCAAACGCCGGGTGATCGCGCGGCACCGGCACGCGGCGCTGCAATGCAAAGGCCGCGCCGGTCAAGGCACGCCCGCGGCCGGGGCCAGCGTGCGCAGCGCAAATTCACGCAGCGCCGCGGCGGTGAGCTTGCCCGTGGCCTCGCGCGGCAACGCGGCCACCGGCACCACGCGGCGCGGCAAGAAAGCCGCATCGAGCAGCGGGCGCAAGGCCTGCACGATCTGCTGCGCGGATACGCCCGGCGCCACCACAAAGGCCACCAGCCGGGCCACGCTGTCGGGCGCTTCATCGGGCTGCCAGAAGGCGCCGTCGAGCACGCCTTGAATGCGGTTGAGGTGGTAGTTCAAGTGGCCCAGCGAGCTGCGTTTGCCGGCGACGTGAATCAGGTCATTGGCACGGCCGAGCAGGCGAAAGTGGCGCTCGTCTTGCAGCTCGATCAAATCGGCCAGCGGCGTGGGCGCGCTGACATGGCCGCCGCTGACGATGGCGCGATCTGCCGGCGCCGCCGGGTCGGCATACAGGCGCAGCGCACCCATGGTGCGCCACAGGTCGGTGCGCGTGGTGCGCCGCGTGGCCACCTGGCCGGCCTCGGTGCAGCCGTAGATTTCAATCAGCGGCGCACCGAACGCGGCTTCAGCCTGCTGCGCGAGTTG
>JAYUHT010000592.1:0-8196 GCA_043766725.1 Burkholderiales bacterium
TGATAGATGCCCCAGACCGTGCCGAACAGGCCGATGAAGGGCGCCGTGCTGCCAATGCTGGCCAGCAGCACCTGGCCATATTGCAGGTGCGCCAGGCCCTGGTGCAGGGCGTCGCGCAGGCGCCGGGTGAGCTGCGATTCGAGCTTGGCGCTGGTTTCAAGTGTGCCGCTGGGCACCTGGCGCGTGGCGGCGTCGAGCAAGGGGGTGAGCACCTTTTCGCGGTCCAGCGCGGCCAGTCGTTCGCGCCCGGTGGCCAGATCCGCGGCGTCCCAGAACGCGGCCACGGCGCGCTGCACGTCTACCCCGGCGCGGCGCAAGACCCAGGCCTTCCAGAGAATCACGACCCAGGCCGAGATCGACATCAACAGCAGCAGCAGCGCCACCGCCCGGCCCACGGCGTCGGTTTGCTGCCAGAACTCGGCCAGGCCTTGCACGGCGCGCCGCTACAAACCCAGCACGTCATTCATGCCGTACAGCCCCGGGCCGTGCTGCATGAGGTAAGCCGCCGCGCGCAAGCTGCCCTGGGCATAGCCTTCACGGCTCGACGCTTTGTGCGTGATCTCGATGCGTTCACCCGTGCCGGCGAACAGCACGGTGTGGTCGCCCACCACGTCACCGCCGCGGATGCTGGCAAACCCGATGCTGCCGGCCAGGCGCTCGCCGGTGTGGCCTTCGCGCGCATACACGGCGCAGACTTTCAGCTCGCGGCCCTGAGCCCGGGCCACGGCGTCACCCAGCGCCAGCGCGGTGCCGCTGGGTGCGTCGACCTTGTGGCGGTGGTGTGTTTCGATGACCTCGACGTCATAGCCCGCGGCCAGCGCCTGCGCGGCCACGCCCAACAGCTTGATCATGACGTTCACGCCCACGCCCATGTTGGGCGACATGACGATGCCGATGTGCTGCGCGTGCTCGGCAATCACGCTCTTTTGTTCGGCGCTGAAGCCAGTGGTGCCGATAACGGCCCGCACGCCCAGGACCCGGCACACTGCCAAGTGCGCCAGCGTGCCCTCGGGGCGGGTGAAGTCGATCAACACATCGGCGCCGGCCAGTGCCTGCTGCAAATCGCTGCTGATCAACACACCGCTGGCCGCACCCAGGCCGCTGGCGGCGTCTTGCCCCAAGCCGGCGCTGCCGGGCACATCGAGCGCACCGTGCAGCGTGCAATCGGTGCGGTTCAACGCGGCGTGGATGAGCATGCGGCCCATGCGCCCGCCCGCGCCAGCAATGACCAGCTTGGTGGCGGCTGGCCCGGATGTCACGGTTCCAGCGGCGGGTAGTTGCGCCGCGCCGCTGACGCCGGCTCGGCGGCCACGGCGGCGGCCTTGGGCGGGGCCGGCAGGGCCTGGCGCTGCGCCGGGGTGAGCTCCAGCGGCGCGGCCGATCCTTGCGCCTTGTGGGTGCTGATGGCGGCCACGAATTCCGCTTCCGCCGGCAGGGCGGGGGCGTCGATGCTCTTCAGCACCTCGCCATCGAACAACAGCACCAGGCTGCGCCGCTGCGGCTCGGCGCCGGGCCGGCGCAGCGTGAAGACGTAGTCCCAGCGGTCGGCGTGGAAGATGTCGGTCAGCAAGGGCGAGCCCAGCGCGTCGCGCACCTGCGTGCGGCTAACACCGGGCTTGATGCGCTCGAGCTGCTCTTTGGTGACGACGTTGCCCTGCACGATGTCGATGCGGTAGGGCGTGATCAAGCCGAAGATGCTGTCGGACGATTGCAGTTGCGACGCGCAACCCGTGGCGGCCAGCGCAGCAAGGTACAGGGCGGCACATGGCCTGGCAGCAAGAAAGTGGGCGGTGCGTCGCATGGGGCCAAGCGGGCAACGTGCCGCGCAAGCCAGTGACTATGATCGGGCCATTCTAACGGGGGCCTCGCGCGCCGCAGTGCCAGCACCTGGCCCGAGGAAGCCCAGTGCATGACCCACGCGGATGAGATCAAGAGCAGCGGCCTGAAGGCAACGGCGCCGCGCATCAAGATTCTGGAAGTCTTCCAGCGCACCCTGTTGCGCCACATGACGGCCGAAGACGTGTACAAGGCCTTGCTCGGCGAAGACGCCGATGTCGGCTTGGCCACGGTGTACCGCGTGCTGACCCAGTTCGAACAAGCCGGCATCCTGCGCCGCAGCAGTTTTGAGAGCGGCAAATCGGTTTATGAGTTGAATGAAGGCCAGCACCATGACCACCTGGTGTGCCTGAGCTGCGGGCGTGTTGAGGAATTCTTCGACGCGCAAATTGAACAGCGCCAGCGCGACATCGCCAGCCAGCGCGGCTTCACGCTGCAGGAGCATTCGCTGGCCCTGTATGCCAGCTGCGCCAAGGTCAACTGCGAACACCGGCCGAAGTAACGCCGGCCCGGCGCATCAGGTGGCGTCGGGGCCTTCCATGGCCTGCTGGTGGCGCTTGACGAATTCCTGGTAGGTGTCGATGCCGCGCAGTTGCAGCACCCGGTTGCGCACCGCGGCTTCCACCAGCACGGCCAGGTTGCGCCCGGCATCGACCGCGATCACCACCTTGGGCGTGGGAATGCCCATCACCTCTTCATACAGCGGCTCGTAAGGCATGCGCTCGAAATCGCGTTCCAGCGTCTCGGTGCGCACCAGGTGGACGATGAGCTTCAGGCGCATCTTGCGGCGCACCGCGGTTTCACCAAAGATGGCCTTGATGTCGAGCAGGCCGATGCCACGAACTTCGAGCAAGTTGAGCAGCAACTCGGGGCAGCGGCCTTCGATGGCGGACTGCGACACGCGGTACAGATCGACCGCATCGTCGGCGACCAAGCCATGGCCACGCGACACCAGTTCAAGCCCGAGTTCGCTCTTGCCCAGGCCCGACTCACCCGTGAGCAGCACGCCCAGGCCCAGGATGTCCATGAACACGCCATGGCGCGAGCTGCGCTCGGCGAACAACTGGCCCAGATAAGCGCGCAGCACGTCGATCACCTGGCCGGCGGACTCCTCGGTCACGAACAGCGGAATCTCGGCCCGGTCGCACATGGCGATCAAGCGTGGCGGCGGCACCTGACCGTCGGCCACGATGAGCATGGGCGGCTCCAGCGTGACGATGCGCGAGATGCGCCGCTCTTGCACCTCGGGCTCAGCGGCCAGCAGGTACGCCACTTCGCGGCGGCCCACGATCTGCACCCGGTAGGGGTGGATGTAGTTCAGGTAGCCGATCAGGTCGGCCGCGGAGCGCGCGTCGAGCACCGCGGCGTTGTCAAAGTGGCGCTCGGGGTGGGAGTGGCCGGCCAGCCAATGCCAGCGGAGTGCCGCGCGATGGGTTTCGAACAGCGCCTCGGCGCTGATGGTGGTGGGTTTCATGACCGGCGCGCCGCGGCGCTTGCGCGCTGAGTCACTCGGGTCCTACGCCAGCGACTTCAAGGGCTGCCATTCGCTGATGAGCTTGTGCAGCGTGGCCGCATCGGACTGGGCCTGCAAGCGCTCGCGCAGCTCGCGGTCCGACAGCATTTCGGCAATCTCAGACAGGATCTCCAAGTGCCGTTGCGTTGCCGATTCGGGCACCAGCAGGAAGATCAACAGGTTGACGGGCTCGTCGTCCGGGGCGTCGAAGCCGATCGGCGCACGGGTGCGGATCACCGCGGCCAGCGGGTTTTTCAGCCCCTTGATGCGGCCATGCGGAATGGCCACCGCGTGGCCCAGCCCGGTGGAGCCCAGGCGCTCACGTGCGAACAGGTTGTCGGTGACGAAGCCGCGCGCAATCGCATTGTGGTTCTCGAACAGCAGGCCGGCCTGTTCGAACACACGCTTCTTGCTGGTGGCGTCCACATCCACCAGCACGTTGCTGGCGGGCAGGATGGCGGCGAGGCGATTCATGAGGGCTTGATACCGACCGGGCCGTGCAGCGCGCCACGACTGCCCAGGGGGGTGAATGGGGTTGAAATTATAGGAATCAGTGCTCTCAGCGCGAGGGGCATTGCAGGCCGCGAGCGTGTCAAGTTACACAAATGCTGCGTTGCAGCAACGATTTTTGGTGCGGGTCGAGGTATCAAGAAGATGGCGGGCCAGGCCCGCCATCAAGAACGCGTGCATCAAAGCGGGGTCATGGCACCGGCGCGTCCTGGCGCTTCAGCGTTTCGTGGTGGTGCTCCTGCAGCCGGTCTTTGTGCCGCACCACCTGGCGGTCGAGCTTGTCCATCAGTTGATCGATGGCGGCGTACAGATCCTCATGCGCCTGCTCCACGAATATGTCGCGCCCCTTTACATGCAGCGTGACCTCGGCTTTCTGTCGTCGCTCCTTTTCCTTCAGCTTTTCCACCGTCAACAGGACGTTGACGTCTACCACCTGGTCGAAATGCCGCGTCACCCGTTCTAGCTTGTTCAGCACGTATTCGCGCAGCGCTGGGGTGACTTCAAGGTGGTGTCCGCTGATGGTCAGGTTCATCAATGCCTCCTTTGCAGGGGTGGTGGGAAAGGGGTGGGGGTGGGCCGGGGCTGCCGCACGGCGGGCAGCATGGCGCTGGAAGCAGCGGCGCCGGCGTAGGGGGCGCCAGCAGATGGGGCGGAATCGAGGTGGGAAAGGCACATGTGTCCAAGCCAGTGTGCTACCACGGCGCGGGTCTGGCAAGGCCAGCCCCGCAAATGATGGGCAGATGCGCGTGTTGCCGCGGTATGACTTGGCGCGGCATGACTTTGCGCGAGTCACGCCGTCAGCGCTGGCAGCACCTCAAGCGCCAGCCCAGTCCACGTGGCCGGCGCGTGCCACCCCCTGCACCGGCACGCGCGCAGCCAGCGCGCACATCAGCTCGTAGCCCAAGGTGCCGGCGGCGGCGGCAACTTCGTCGATGGGCAACACCGCCCCCGCCGGGCCATGGCCCCAAAGCGTGACCTCGCTGCCCAGGCGCGCGGCCGGCGCAGCACTCAAGTCGACGGTGATCATGTCCATCGACACCCGGCCCAGCGTGTGGCAGCGCACGCCATCCACCAGCACCGGCGTGCCGCTCGGGCAGTGGCGCGGGTAGCCATCGGCATAGCCACAAGCCACCACGCCGATGCGCAGCGCCGCTTCGGCCGTGAACGCGCCACCATAGCCCACGCTGGCACCCGCGGCGAGCTGCCGCGTGGCGATGAGCCTGGCGCGCAGCGTCATGGCCGGCAGCAAGCGCCAATGCGCGCTGTCGTGCACCGGGAAATCAGGCGAACTGCCGTAGGCCAGGATGCCCGGGCGCACCCAATCGCCGCCCAAGCTGCCCTGGCGCAGCACGGCCGCGCTGTTGGCCAGGCTGCGCTCGCCGGGCAAGTCGCGGCTGGCCTGTTCAAACGCCCGGCTCGCCTGCGCAACCCCATCAGGCGCATCAGCATTCGCGAAGTGCGTCATCAGGCTGACTTCGCCCACCTGCGGCAGGCCGTCAAGCCGCGCCCAGGCGCTGCGAAACGCCGGAGCATCGAACCCCAGCCGGTTCATGCCGCCATTGAATTTCAGGAACACCCGGTGCGGCGCGCGCGTCTTGTGCGCGGCCAGCCAGTCGATCTGCGCCTCACAGTGCACGGTGTGCCACAGCTCCAGGCGCGAACACAGCTCCAGGTCGCGCGGCTCGAAGCAACCCTCCAGCAGCAAGATCGGCCCGCGCCAGCCCAGCGCGCGCACACGCTGTGCCTCAGCCAGGTCGAGCAGGGCAAAACCGTCGGCGCCGCGCAAGCCGTCGAACGCGCGCTCGATGCCGTGGCCGTAGGCATTCGCCTTGACCACCGCGAACACCCGCGCGCCAGCGGCGTGGGCCCGTGCCACCGCCAGGTTATGGGCCAGCGCGTCATGGTGGATCAAGGCTTGAATCGGGCGGGTCATGGGCGGCAAAGCAGGCGGTCTGGCCAAGTCTGGCGGGCTTAGCGTGCATGCTATAACCCCGCAGCCTTTATAGGAGACAAGGCCGCCGCGGTGCGCGTCTGTGCTCCGCTGTCGCGCCGCAAGCCAATGAAAAGAGGCTTCCACACCATCATGGCGGCGCAGTTCTTCAGCTCGCTTGCCGACAACGCCTTGCTGGTGGCCGCCATCGAGTTGTTGAACAGCACCCATGCACCGGCCTGGCACGTGGCCGCGCTGCCTTCGATGTTCGCCCTGTTTTACGTGGTGCTGGCGCCTTTCGTGGGCGCCTTTGCCGACGCCGTGCCCAAAGGCAAGGTGATGTTGATCTCGAACGGCATCAAGATCATCGGCTGCCTGATGATGCTGTTCGGCGCGCACCCCCTGCTTGCTTATGCCATCGTCGGCCTGGGCGCCGCGGCGTATTCGCCGGCCAAGTACGGCATCCTGACCGAACTGCTGCCCAACTCGCAACTCGTCAAGGCCAACGGCTGGATCGAGGGCCTGACGATCCTGAGCGTGATCTTCGGCATCGTGATGGGCGGCCAGTTGATCGGCAAGCGGGTCGCGGGTTTCTTGCTGTCGTTCGACCTGCCGCTGATCGACACGAACATCGACACCGCGCCCGAAGCCGCCATCAGCATCCTGGTGGCGGTGTACCTCGTGGCTGCGTTGTTCAACATGCGCATTCCGCGCACCGAGGCGCCGCTGCAGCGGCTGAACTCGAACCCCGGCGAGCTGATCCGCGACTTTTCCAACTGCAACGCCCGGCTGTGGAGTGACAAGCTGGGCCAGATTTCGCTGGCCACGACCACCTTGTTCTGGGGCATCGGCGGCAACCTGCGCGTCATCGTCTTTGCTTGGGCGGCCATGGCCTTGGGTTATGGCGTCAGCGAGGCCTCCAACCTGGGCGGCGTGGTGGCCATTGGCACGGCGTTCGGTGCCGTGGCCGCGTCGATGCGCACGCGGCTGCACCAGGCCACCGGCGTCATCCCGCTGGGCATCGCCATGGGCGTGCTGATCATCGGCCTGAACCTGGTCACCAACGTCTGGGTTGGCGCGCCCTTCCTGGTGCTGCTGGGCGCGGTGGGCGGCTACCTGGTTGTGCCCATGAATGCGCTGCTGCAACACCGCGGCCACAACCTGATGGGCGCCGGGCGTTCGATCGCGGTGCAGAACTTCAACGAGCAGGCCTGCATCCTGGGCCTGAGCGCCATGTACGCAGGCATGACCAAGCTCGGCCTGTCGGCCTTCGTCGTCATCTGCGCCTTCGGCATCATCATGACCGGCACCATGCTGCTGGTGCGGCGCTGGCATGCGCTAAACGCCATCAACCATGCTGACGAGGTTGAGCGCCTGCTGGCCATCGCGCGCTCAGACAAGCATTGATCGGCGCGCAAACGGCGGCCCGCCTGGGCGCGCTGGCCCTGGTGTTCAACGCCTTCACATGGGGCGTGTCGTGGTGGCCATTGCGCGCATTGCAGGATCAAGGGCTGCACCCGCTGTGGGCCACGGTGCTGATCTACCTGCTGGCCGTCCTGGTGCTCACGCTGGTGCGGCCGCGGACCTGGGCCGAACTGCTGCGCACACCGGCGCTGTGGCTGCTGGTGCTGGCCTCGGGCATCACCAACGCGGCCTTCAATTGGGCCGTGACGGTGGGCGACGTGGTGCGCGTGGTGCTGCTGTTCTACTTGATGCCGATCTGGGCCGTGCTGCTGGCGCGCTGGCTGCTGGCCGAGCCGATCACCGCACGCGCGCTGCTGCGCGTGGCGCTGGCCCTGGCCGGCGCGGCCGTGGTGCTGTGGCCCGACAGCAGCGCGGCGCCGCAGGCCGTGAACCTGCTAGCCGATGCCCTCAGCGTGCTCGGCGGCGCGGCCTTCGCGCTGAACAACGTCATGCTGCGCCGCCAGGCCGCGAGCAGCCCCGCTGCCCGCGGCCTGGCCATGTTTGCCGGCGGCGTGCTCGTGGCCGGCCTGCTGGCCCTGGTTCTGGCCGCGCAAGGCCAGGTGCCGGCGCTGCCCGCCCCGGCAGCCGCCTGGCTGCTGGGCGTGGCCGGGCTGGGCGCGTGGTTCTTGGCCAGCAACCTGGCGCTGCAATTCGGCGCCGCGCGGCTGCGCGCCAACGCCACCGCCGTGGTCATGGTCACCGAGGTGTTCTTCGCCTCGGCCTCAGCCGTGGCGCTGGGCGCGGCTTCACTCAGCCTGACCCTGGTGCTCGGCGGCGCGCTGATCGTGGCCGCAGCCCTGCTGGCCGCGCTGGAGCCTTGACCGCGGCCGGCGCACACCCGCCCACATCCAGATAATGGCCACCCGCCCAAGCCAGGAGGCCCGCCATGAACACCGCTGCCACGCCGCGCACGATCTATGACTTCGAGGCCCTGTCCATCGAA
>JAYUHT010000593.1:0-3090 GCA_043766725.1 Burkholderiales bacterium
CCGGCATGACGGCGCCTCAAAAGGCGGCAGTCTGGCGCTGCTCAAGGCCACTTCGCACCCGCGGCACCGCCGCCAACAGGCTGCGCGTGTACTCATGCGCTGGCCGCTGCAACACCTGCTCCGCCGGCCCGCTTTCCACCAGCCGCCCGGCGCGCATCACGGCCACGTCATGGGCAAAGTACGCCACCACGCCGATGTTGTGGGTGATGAACAGGTAGCTCAGGCCGAGGCTGCGTTGCAGGTCTTGCAGCAGGTTGAGGATCTGCGCTTGCACTGAAACATCGAGTGCCGACGTGGGTTCGTCGCAGACGATCAGTTTGGGCTGCACTGCCAGCGCGCGCGCAATGGCGATGCGCTGACGCTGGCCGCCCGAAAACTCATGGGGATAGCGTTGCAGCGCATCGCGCCGCAGGCCGACCTGATCCAGCAGTTGCTCGATGCGCTGGTTGCGTGCCGCCAGCGCCATGCCGGGCTGCAAGGCATGCAGACCTTCATCAAGCAGCTCGGCCACGCGCAAGCGCGGGTTGAGTGAGGCAAAGGGATCCTGGAAAACGATCTGGATGTCCTTGCGTGCCTGCTGCAAGGCCTGCCCTTGCAACTCGAACAAGTCATGGCCTTCGAGCAGCGCCTGACCCTGCGTGGTTGCCTGGCGGCGCAGCAGTTGCAACAAGGCTTTGCCGATGGTGGTTTTGCCGCAGCCCGATTCGCCCACCAGCGCCAGCGTGCGGCCGGCAGCGATGTCGAACGACACGTCGCTCACCGCTTCAAAGTGCCCGGTCTCGCGTTGCAGCAAGCCACTGCGAACCGGAAAGCGCACATGCAGGCCGCACACCTGCAACAGGGACAGCACGCCGTTGCCAACCGCCCGCCAATCGGCCACGGCCGGGCTCGCGGCCGGCTCGGGTTGCGTGCGCGCCGGTGCGGCAGCCTCGCGGCCCGGTTCGTGCAGCCAGCAACGCACCGCATGGCGGCCATCGGCGCCGAACATCGGCGGCACGCGGCTGGCGCAATGCGGCATCACCTGGGCGCACCGCGGCGCAAAGCGGCAACCCTCGAACGGCAACCACAAGGCCGGCACCGTGCCGCCGATGGCCTGCAAGGGCTGACCCTTGCGCGCCGCATCGGGCAAGGCACGCAACAAGGCCTGTGCATAAGGATGTTTTGGCGCGCCGAAGAACTCGGCGGCCGGCGCCGCTTCAACAATCTGACCGGCATACATCAACGCCACCGTGTCGGCCATGTCGCTGACCACCGCCAGGTCGTGCGTGATGAGCAACATGCCCATGCCGTGCTCGCGTTGCAGTTGCTTCAACAACGCCAGGATCTGCGCCTGGATGGTCACATCCAGCGCCGTGGTGGGCTCGTCGGCCACCAGGAAGTCGGGCTCGGCGGCCAGCGTCATGGCGATCATGACGCGCTGCTTTTGCCCGCCTGAAAGCCGGAACGGGTAGTCGTCGATGCGGCGTTCTGGTTCGGGAATGCCCACGCGCTGGAGCCATTCAATGGCGCGCTGGCGGGCCGCCTCGCCGCGCAGCGCGGTGTGCGTTTCAATCGCCTCGACGATCTGCTCGCCCACCCGCATCACCGGGTTCAAGCTGGTGCCCGGCTCCTGAAAGATCATGCCGATGCGACCGCCGCGCACCGCGCGCATGCTCGATTCAGGTAGCGCCAGCACGTCTTGCTCACCCAGCGTCACCTGCCCGGCAGCGATGGCACCGCTTTCGGGCAGCAAGCGCATCAAGGCCAGCGCCGTCATGCTTTTGCCGCAGCCCGATTCGCCCACCAAGGCGAATGTTTGGCCACGATCAATCGCCAAAGACAGGCCGTCAATGGCCTTGACGATGCCGGCATCGGCATCAAGCTCGACCTTAAGGTCGTCTATGCGCAGCATGCTCATCAGGCCGGTGCGGGGCGCATTGGTAACCAGCGAAGTCGTGCACGCTGGGTATCGATGGCCTGGCCGCCAGCACGCAATGCATCGGCCCACCCCGGCGCTAGACTCATGTCGATATTGAACTTCACACCGCGGCCAACGGAATGTCGCGTTCCTCGGCGCGCCGTGCCGCATAGCGCAGCGCCTGCAGGACGTCTTCGCGTTCCAGGTACGGGTAGTCGGCGAGCAACTCCTCGATGCTGCGGCCAGCGCCGATTTGCCCAACAAGCATGCCCACGGTCACCCGAAGGCCACGAACGCAAGGCCGGCCGCCCATCCGTTGCGGGTCATGTGTGATGCGGTCAAAGTCTTTCATCGGTTCCCCCATTCAGGTTCGGGCAATCACTTTGCCAGCCCAGCGCGGCCGCAGGGCCCGCGAGCGCGGGTCGAAGGCGTCGCGCACGCCGTCGGCAAACAAATTGGCGGCCAGCACCATGCTCACCATGAAGCCGAACGCCGCGGCGAAGGACCACCACACCACCGGGTCGCGGCTCATTTCACTGCGCGCCAGGTTGATCATGCCGCCGAAGCTGTTCATCGAAGGATCCACGCCCACACCCACATAGGTGAGCACGGCTTCGTAGAGGATGAGGTCTGAAAAGCTCAGCACCGTGGTGATGAGCACCAAGTGCATCAGGTTGGGCAGGATGTGGCGCTGCATGATGCGTGCATCGCTCACGCCAAATGCTTGCGCAGCTTGAACGTAGTCCAGCTCGCGCAGCTTCATGGTTTCGCCGCGCACCAGGCGGCACAAAGTTGCCCAACCCGTTAACCCGAGGATCACGCAGAGCAAGAACACCTTGATGTCCGAGCGCTCGCTGCCGGTTTCAAACAGCTCCGGGTGCTTGTCCAGGAAGACCTGCATGATCAGCACGCACGCGGCAATGAGCAGCACATTGGGCACGGAACTCAGCGTGGTGTAGAGGTACTGGATCACCTCATCCACCCAGCCGCGGAAGTAGCCCGCCAGCACACCCAGCACCACCGCAAAAGGCAGCGTGGCCACGGTGGCCAGGGTGCCGATGACGAAGGCCGTGCGCACGCTCTTCAAGGCCTGGTAGAACACGTCGTTGCCGGTTCGGTCAGTGCCCAGCACGTGGTAGTGATCCATCAAGGCCCAGGCCGGGCCGGCGAGCATGCCGATGGCCAACACCGTG
>JAYUHT010000594.1:0-8173 GCA_043766725.1 Burkholderiales bacterium
TGCTGCCGCCCACCAGGAACATGGCCGCCGTGCCGGCCACCGACAGGCCCTTCATCAGCCACGGCGCGGCCAGCAAGATGGCGCGCCCCAGGCTGGCCCGGGCGCCGCCGCGCTGGGCCAAGTGCAGGCCCAGGTCGTCGAGCTTGACGATGCCCGCCACCAGGCCATAGACCAGCACCGTCATCGCCACCGCCACCGTGCACAGCACCGCCACGCGGGTGAGGAACGGCACCGCGGCCACGGTGCCCAGGGTGATGACGATGATCTCGGCCGAGAGCACGAAGTCGGTGCGCACGGCGCCCTTGATCTTGTCGCGTTCAAAGTTCACCAGGTCGAGCTTCGGGTCGGCCACGGCACGCTTCAACTCGGCCTGCGCCGCGGCGTCTTCTTCCCGGCTGTGCAGCAGCCGGTGAGCGACTTTCTCGAAGCCTTCATAGCACAGGTAGGCGCCGCCGATCATCAACAGCGGCGTCACCGCCCAGGGCGCGAAGGCGCTGATCAGCAGTGCCGCCGGCACCAAAATGGCCTTGTTCAGCAGCGAGCCCTTGGCCACGGCCCAGACCACGGGTATTTCGCGCTCGGCCTGCACGCCGGAAACCTGCTGCGCGTTCAGCGCCAGGTCGTCGCCCAGCACGCCAGCGGTCTTCTTGGCCGCCACCTTGCCGAGCACGGCCACGTCATCGAGGATGGTGGCGATGTCGTCGATCAGGGCAAGCAAGCTTGAAGTGGCCATCTGGTCTCCGTCTGTATTGATTCAAAGCATGAGCGGGCGCAGGCTGGCCAGCATCAACGCCACGATGGCCGGCCCATCGGCGTGCATCGCCACTTGCACATTGAACGGCTGCCCCGCAACGGCCTTGAAGTCACACACCGTCATGCCGCGGCTGAAGCGGCCCTGGGTTTCGATGTCCACCCGCGCCGGGCTGAACTCGAACAGACCAGGCGCCGCCAGCCAGGCCGCCACCACCGGGTCGTACAGCGGCATCGGCACGCTGCCGTCGGCACTGCGGATGCGCTGGTAGGCTCCCAGGTACCCGGCCAGCACTTGCGCCCGCGCACCTAGCCACTGCTGCACCTGCTGCACATGTGAATCGTTAACCAACACCTGGCGGCACAGGTTCAGGCCGAACATGCGCACCGGCAGGCCAGCGTTGAAGACGACTTCAGCGGCCTCGGGGTCGGCGTGGATGTTGAACTCGGCCGCCGGCGTGTGGTTGCCGCGCTCGGTGCTGCCGCCCATCATCACCAGCTCGGCGATGCGCGCTGCCGCGGTGGCGTCGCGCTGCAAGGCGGTGGCCAGATTGGTCAGTGGGCCGATGGCCAGCACGGTCACCGCTTGCGGGCTGGCGTGCAGCGCGGCCAGCAGCGCGGCCACGCCGTCATCACCATCCGGCCCGGCCTGCGCCGCAGGCAACGGTGGCCCGAGCGTGCGCATGCCTTGCGCGCCGAGCACGGCTTGTGCTGTCATCAAGGGCGTGGCCAGGGGCATGGCGCAGCCGGCGTGAATGGGCACCTTCAGGCCGAAGAATTCGCGCACGCTCAGCGCATTGGCCAGGGTGTTGGCCAGCGGCGCGTTGCCCGCCACCACGCTCATGCCCAGCCAGTGCAGGCCGGGGTTGGCGGCGAGCATGAGCATGGTCAGCGCGTCGTCGAAGCCGGGGTCGGCGTCGAGCCAGACCGAGCGCCTGTTGGTCGCTTGTTGCGCCTTATTCACGCAGCGACACGGCCTTGAGCAGGGGCAGAAACTGCGCCCGGTCGCGTTCGATGAAAGCCACAAACGCCGCGCTCGGCCCGCCGCGCACGACGATGCCGCTTTCAGCCAGCTTGCCGGCCACGGCATCGCTCTTCAAGACCTCATCAACCGCCGCGTTGAGCTGCGCCACGATGGCCGCGGGCGTACCCGCCGGCGCATACAGCCCGGCCCAACTGACCATGTTGAAGCCAGCCAGCCCCGGCGTTTCAGCCACGCTCGGCACCTGCGGCAGCATGGGCAGGCGGGCATCACCCGTGACCGCCAGCGCCTTCACGGCGCGCGACTGGATGTGCGGCGCGGCCGACGCGCTGATCAGCATCGCCAGCTCGATCTGCCCACCCGCCACATCGTTCGCAATCTGCGCCGCGCCGCGGTAGGGGATGTGCACCATGTGCACCCGCGCGCGCTGCTTGATCATTTCAGTGGCCAGGTGCGGAATGGTGCCGATGCCCGACGTGCCGTAACTCAGGCGCGCCGGCTGCTTGCGCGCCAGCGCCAGCAGCTCACCCAGGTTGGCCGCCGGCACCCCAGGGTGTGCCACCAGCACCATGGGCGCGGTGTTCACCAGGGCCACGGGCACCAGTTCTTTCAGCACATTGAAGCGGTAGGGGTTGGCGCTGGTCTCTTGCCCCGGCGCAAAAGGCGAATCGCCGGCCATGAGCAAGGTGTAGCCATCGGGTGGCGCGGCGATCGCCTTTTGAAACCCCACCGTGCCGCCGCCGCCCGTGGCGTTCTCGACCACCACCGTTTGCCCCAACCGCGCGCTCAGGCGCTGGGCCACCAGCCGGGTGGTGGCGTCCAGGCTGCCGCCGGCGCTGAACGGCACCAGGATGGTGATGTTGCGCGCCTGCGGCCAGGTCGGCTGGGCCTGGGCGCCCACCCACGCGGCCAGCAAGGCGGCCGGCAGCAGATGCCGCGCCAGGCGCTGCACGCGGCGCATGAAGGATGCTCGATGATCAACGTTTGATGTCACTTTGTGCGTCACTTTGTGCGTCACCTTCCGCTTCACTTTCATCTGGCGCCAGCCGAGCCAGCAAGGCGTCGAATGTGCCGCCCCATTCTGCAACCCAGCGCTGGCGCAGGCTGTCGTCAATCCAGGCCCCGGCCAGGCCATTCATCATCAAGGGCCGCAGCTCGGCCGCAAGCAAGCCGAAGCTTCGCACCATCATCCCCCAGGCCTGCGTGGGCGTGACGTGGTGCAGCGTGGGGTCGTCAGTGTTGGGGTGGATGCGCAGGCCCAGCGCGTGCATGCGCCGAATGGGGTGATCCTGCGCCCAGCGCTCTGGGGCCAAGGTGCGCAGGTAGTGCGAGTTCGTGGGCACCACGGTGAAGACAATGCCGCTTTGCACGCAGCGCGCGGTGAGTTCGGGGTTGTCGACGACGGTGTAGCCATGGTCGATGCGGTCGACCTGGAGCTGGTCGATCGCGGTTTGCACGTTCGTCCACGGCAGGCCGAATTCACCGGCGTGGGCGGTGGTGCGCAGGCCGGCGCGGCGCGCGTCGGCATAGGCTTCAATGAACAGCTCCGGCGGGAATTCGTTCTCGCGGTAGTCGATGCCGATGCCCACCACTTCGTCGACGCGATGGGCGCACACCCACTGCACCATTTCGCGCGCGGCGGCGGGCCCGGCCTCGCGGTCGATGGCCGGTACCAGGCGGGCGACGATGCCGTGCGCGGCCTGGGCATCTTGCATGCCGTGCACGATGGCGTCTTGCGCGGCGCGGTAGCTGATGCCGGTGGCGCGCAACGTGCCGGTGGGGTTCCAGAAAAATTCGCTGTAGTGCACGCCGTGGGCGGCGGCATCTTCCAGGTATTCAACCGTGATGCGGTGCAGGTCGGCGGGCGTTTTCAGCAGCCAGGCCTCGAGCGCGCGCAGCACGCGCAGCACCCCCACCGGCTTTTCACCGCGGGTGTAGAACGCCTCGATCTCGGCCTCAGACACCGGCGCGCGTTCGCGCCGGGCCAGCGCGCTGAAAGTGGCCCGGCGCACCGTGCCCAGCAGGTGGCAATGCAGCTCGGCCTTGGGCAGCCGGTACAAAAAAACGTCAAGGCTGATGGCGGGCGTCGCGGTCATGGTGCCAGCGTTGGGCGGCGCAGCGTGGCCGTGTTCACCTGTTGCTGGAACGGTTCAAGCCGGCTCCATGCCCTGGCGTCTTTTGATCGCGGCCACGGCCGGGCTGGACAGGAAGGCCAGCAAGGCGCGCACCGCATCAGGCTGCGTGCTGCTGGCCGCCACGCCGGCCGAAAAGGTGGTGATGATCTGAATCGCATCGGGCAGCGGGCCGAGCACGGTGATGCCGGGCACGTCCATCAATTCGCTGTACTGCTGAAAGCCCAGCTCGACCACGCCATTGGCCACCAACGAGCCCACCGGCACGCCCGGCGGCGCCTGCACGATGCGGCCCTTGAGCACCTCCGCCATGCCCCAGCGTTCAAACAACTTCGCCAAGTGCACGCCGCTGGGGCCGGTGGAATAGCTGATCGTGCGCGCCGCCAACACGGCTTGCTTCACGGCTTCTTCAGTGCCGATGCCGGGCTGCGACGCGCCGGCGCGAACGGCCACGGCCACGCCCGAGGTGACCAGGTCGACCCGGCTGCCCGCCACGATGCGGCCGCTGGCGATCAGTTCGTCGATCGTCTTCGCGGCCAGGGCCACGCCATCAAAAACCTCGCCCGCGGCGACGCGCTTGGCCGCGTCGACCCCGCCCACGGCTTCCAGCAGCACCTCTTGCGGCGCAACGCCGCGGTAATGCTCGATCAACTCGGCCAGCAGCTTCTTGGTGGCCATGGATGAAATCAGGTGAATGGCGGCGGTCATCGGTATTGGGCGAGTGAGCAGGTGGCGCGGATTATCCAAGCCCACCCGCGCGCGAGAATGGCCGCCACGCAACCGGAGGCCCGTTCATGAAGACCCACCTGCCCACGAAACAGCCGCTGCGCATGGGCGTGCTGGGCTGCGCCAACATCGCACGCCAGTTTTGCCGCGATGCGGCAGCCAGCCCGGCGGTGCGCATCACTGCCGTGGCCAGCCGCGACGCCGCCAAGGCGCAGGCCTTCGCTGCCACCTTCGACCTGGCCCGCGCCCACGCCAGCTACGAGGCGTTGCTGGCCGACGCCGAGGTGGACGCCATCTACCTGCCCCTGCCCAACAGCCTGCATGCGCAGTGGGCCATTGCCAGCGCCAACGCCGGCAAGCATGTGTTGTGCGAAAAACCGCTGGCTTTGGGGTTGGATGAAGCCCAGGCCATGTTCGACGCCGCTGCCGCCAACCAGGTGATGCTGCTCGAAGCCTTTCCGTATTACTTCCAGCCGCAAACCGGCGCCATGGTCGCCTTGCTGCACGGCGGCGCCATCGGCAGCGTGCAATCGGTTCAATCTTGCTTCGGCTTCACGCTGGCCAACCCGGTGAACAACATCCGCCTGGCGCCCGACCTGGGCGGTGGCGCCTTGCTCGATGCCGGCAGCTATGCGCTGAGCGTTATTCGCCTGGCCATGGGCTGCGCGCCGCAGCGCGTGCATGCCGATGCGAGCTGGGCCGCCGCGGGCGTGGACATCAGCTGCATGGCCACCTTGCTGTATGCCGACGGCCGGCGCGCGCAGCTCAGCTGCGCCATGGACGCCGCCAACCACCGCCGCGCCACCATCGTCGGCACGCTGGGCACGATCGAGACCGAATACCTCAACCACACCAGCACCCAGGTCATGGGTCACGAATTCGGCTTCCAGCCCAGCCAGATGCGGGTGCGCCGGGGCGTGGCCAACAACGTTCCATTCGAGCTGGTTGATTCCGGCGTGGGCAGCGGCTTTCGCTTCGCCGCCGAGGCCTTTGCCAAGGTGGTAGCGCAAGGTGATTTCGCGGCCATGGGCCGCTCCGCGCAGGCCAGCCTGGACAACGCGGCCACGTTGGAAGCCATCGCGCGCAGCGCGCGTTCCGGGCGGGTGGAAGAGGTGCCGGCGCAGCGCGCCTGATTCGTTACTCGTTGAACGGCGGCGCCTGCCAACCCAGCAGTTCAGCCAGGCGGCGAATCACCCATTGCGCCTCGGCCGCTGACACCGGCGCGCCGGCACCCAGCAAGCCCAGGTGAATGCGCGCCAGCACGTCTTCCTGCGTCACACCGAGTTCCCACAGCTTGGTGCTGGCGGTGTCGGTGAGCAGGTTGGCCAGGTCATCGCAAAATTCGTGGCGCTGAGAAAGTTCGTGCCGCGGCAAGCTGGGCCGGCGCTGGCCGGGCGGCATGTAGACCGCGATGAACGAGGCCGGAATCTCGATCTGGCTGTCGTCACTCATCTGAACCGTTAGCCCCGCACAAGGGCGCGCCCGATGATCATCTGCTGGATCTGCGTCGTGCCTTCGTACAGGCGCAGCAAGCGCACGTCGCGGTAGAAGCGCTCCACCTTGTACTCGGCCATGTAGCCCGCGCCACCGTGGATCTGCACGCCGCGGTCGGCCACCCGGCCGGCCATTTCGGTGCAAAACATCTTGCTGCATGCAGCCAGCATGCTGACCTCGGTGTCCACCACGCCCGCTGGCTTGGCATCGAAGCGGCGGGCACAGTCCTGCGCCATGCACCAGCCGGCATACAGCTCGGCCTGGGCGTCGGCGAGCATGGCCTGGACGAGCTGGAATTCACCGATCGGCTGGCCGAACTGCTTGCGTTCGCGCGCATAGGCCACCGACTCGTTCAACACCCGGCGTGCCAGGCCGCAGGCCAGCGCCGACATGTGGATGCGGCCGCGGTCCAACACCCTCATCGCCGTCTTGAAGCCGCGCCCGGGCACGCCGCCGATGATGTTGGCCGCCGGCACGCGCACGTCTTGCAACACCACGTCGCAGGTCTTGGTGCCGCGCTGGCCCATCTTGCGGTCGGCCGCGCCCAGGCTCAGGCCCGGGCTGTTGGCCGGCACGATGAAGGCGGTGATGCCCCCCGCGCCCGCGCCTTCGGTGCGCGCCATGAGCGTGAAGGCGCCGGCGCGCGGCGCGTTGGTGATGAAGCGCTTGCTGCCGTTGAGCACGTAATGGTCGCCGCGCAATTCGCCGCGCGTGGTGATGGCCGCGGCGTCAGACCCCGCACCCGGCTCGGTGAGCGCGAACGACATCATCAATTCACCGCTGGCCACGCGCGGCAGGTACTGCTGCTTCTGCGCTTCGGTGCCGTCGATCAAGATGCCTTGCGAGCCGATTCCCACGTTGGTGCCGAAGGCCGAGCGAAAGGCCAGCGCCGTCTGGCCGAACTCATGCATCAACGCCACTTCCTGCGCCATGCTCAGGCCGATGCCGCCATAGGCCTCGGGGATGGACAGGCCGAACAGGCCCATGGTCTTCATGTCGGCCATGATCGCGGCCGGCACGTCGTCGCTGTCTTCCACTTCGTTCTCGGCCGGCACCAGACGCTCGCGAATGAAGCGCTGCACGCTGGCCAGCAGCAGCTCGAAGGTGTCGGTGTCCAGGGCCATGGCGGGGTGTCCTTGTGCTGCGCTTGTGTGCAAGCCCGCCACGATACCGCGCCATACTTCTTTGATGAACGAATCTGACCTCACCCTTGAGCATTGCCAACAAGCCCTGGCTCAGGCCCAGGCGCTGCTGGCCGACTTGCGCCGCGCCGCCGCCACGCTGGTCGGCCCGGGCTGTGACGCCGCCACCTTGCAGCGCGAGCAGGCACGCTGCCACGGCCTGGCCTGGGCCGCCACCTACGTGAGCGCGCTCGAATGCGCCCTGGCCTGGGCCCACGCCCTGCAACAGGCCGGCGCGCTGGGCGAGCTGGAAAGCTTGTTGCTGCACGCCGGGTTTGGCGAGTATCTGGCGCAGTTGAGCGGCGGCTTGGCCATGAGCCCGGGCGAGGTATTTCGCGCTGACAGCCTGGCCGGCGGCACCGCACTGGCCGCTTTCAATGGCGCGGCGGCCGTGCAGGCCTTGCGCCGTGACGGCTTCAGCCCGCCGCGCCGCGCCCGCATGGCCGCGCTGCTGGCTGAAGGATCACAGGCCCAGCGCTATGGCGATGCCGGCTTGCACGACCCCGATTTGCAACACACCCGCGAAGCCTTTGCCCGCTTTGCTGACGACCACGCCGAAGCCGCGCACGGCTGGCACCTGCGCAACGAATTGGTGCCCGATGCCGTGGTGACCGAGCTGGCACAGCTCGGCGTGTTTGGCTTGACCGTGCCCGAAGCGCACGGCGGCCTGGGCCTGGGCAAGGTGGCGATGTGCGTGGTGACGGAAGAGCTGTCGCGTGCCCACATCGCTCTGGGCTCGCTGGGCACCCGCACCGAAATCGCGGCCGAGCTGATCAGCGCCAGCGGCACACCCGAACAGCAGCAACGCTTGCTGCCGGCCATTGCCGCCGGGCATGTCATCCCCACCGCCTGCTTCACCGAGCCCGACGTCGGCTCCGACTTGGGGCACCTGAAGACCCGCGCCGTGC
>JAYUHT010000595.1:0-3083 GCA_043766725.1 Burkholderiales bacterium
AATGAAGCATTCCAGGTAGATGGTGTTCTGGTTCAGGTTCACGCCGCGCCAAAAGCCCACCGGCACGGCCGGGTTGCGCATGGCGTGGTCGACCAGCAAGTTTGGCACTGTGTAGCCGATCGACGCTTCAGGCCCCGGCGCATTCAGGCCCTGGAAGACCACCGGATCCAGGCCGTTGCGAATGTTCTGCGGCGCCACGCCGGCCAAGATGGATTGGCCCGCGATGCGCATGTGCAGCGCGGTTAAATTGCCCTGCGCATCCAGCCCCGCTTGCAGCTTGCATTGCGTGACGGGGTGGAAGCGGCCGTGCAGCATGTCTTCTTCGCGGCTCCAGATCAGTTTGACCGGCGTGCCGGGCAGTTCCTTGGCGATGAGCACGGCCTGGGTCACCCAGTCGTGCACCGCGCCGCGGCGGCCGAAGCCGCCACCGAGGTGCAGCTTGTAAACCTCGCACTTGGCCGGCGGCAGCCCGGCGGCTTCAGCGGCGGCGGCCAGCGCGGCCTCGCCGTTTTGCGTGGGCGTCCACAACTCGCAGCGCTCGGGCGTCCAGCGCGCGGTGGCGTTCATGGTCTCCATCGTGGCGTGGTTCTGGTGCGGGTAGCTGTACACCGCCTCCACCGTGCGCGCCGCACTGGCCAACGCCGCTTTGGCATCGCCCACGTTGTGGCCCACCACGGCCTCGGGCGCATCAAGCGCGATCTTCAGCACCGCCGCCACCGCGGCACTCGACGCCTGGGCGTTCGGGCCTTCGTCCCATTCGATGGGCAGCGCGTCCAGTGCGGTCTTGGCGCGCCACCAGGTGTCGGCCACCACGGCCACGGCGCCGTCGCCCACGCGCACCACCTTTTTCACGCCGGGGCGGCTGAGCACCGCCGCGGCGTTGACGCTCTTGATCTTGCCGCCAAATATCGGGCAGTCTTTGATCGCCGCGTTCAGCATGCCGGGCAGCTTCAAGTCCATGCCGTAGACCTGGCTGCCGTCGAGCTTGGGCCGCGTATCCAGCCGCGCCACGGGTTTGCCGACGATCTTCCAGTCTTTCGGGTCTTTCAGCGTCACTTGCGCGGGCGGCGTGAGCTTGCCGGCGGCCACGGCCACCTTGCCGTAGGTGGTGGTGCGGCCGCTGCCGCGGTGCGTGATCACGCTGTTGGCGGCCACGCACTCGGCCACTGGCACATTCCAATCGTTAGCCGCGGCCTGCACCAGCATCATGCGCGCGGTGGCGCCGCCCTTGCGCACATAGTCTTGTGATTCACGGATGCCGCGGCTGCCGCCGGTGGAAAAGTTGCCCCAGACGCGATTACGCGCCAGGTTCTGCCCCGGGGTGGGGTATTCAGTGCTCACTTTGCCCCAGTCGCATTCCAGTTCTTCGGCCACCAATTGCGCCAGGCCGGTGAGCGTGCCCTGGCCCATTTCGCTGCGCGCGATGCGGATCACCACGGCGTCGTCGGGTTTCACCACCACCCAGGCGTTGATTTCAGCCGCGGCGGTCTGCGCTTCGGCGCTGCCGGGCAAGGCGACGTGAAAGCCGACCACCAGGCCGGCCGCCGTGCCGCCGACGAATTGGCGGCGGCTGATGTCAAACGTTGACAGGATCATGCTGCTCTCCCCATCGCGGCGGCCTTCTTGATGCCTTCGCGAACGCGGTTGTAGGTGCCGCAGCGGCAGATGTTGGTCATGGCGCTGTCGATGTCGGCGTCGGTGGGTTGCGGCTTGGCCTTCAGCAAGGCGGCCGCGGCCATCAACATGCCACTTTGGCAAAAGCCGCACTGCGGCACATCCAGCTCGGCCCAGGCCTTTTGCAGGTTGTGCGAAGCGTTGGGCGCCAGGCCTTCGATGGTGATGATTTTTTCTTGCGCGCCCACCGTGGACACCGGGCGCACGCACGAGCGCGTGGGCACGCCGTCAATGTGCACCGTGCAGGCGCCGCACGCCGCAATGCCGCAGCCGTATTTGGTGCCCGTGAGGCCGAGCTGCTCGCGCAGCACCCACAGCAGCGGGGTGTCGGGCTCGGCCTCGAAGCTCAGGCTATTGCCATTGACGTTCAAGCTCGGCATGTGCGTTCCTTGTTGCCAGTTCATTGCTGGCAAAGGTTAGCACCAAGGCATGGCCCTGCCCATCGGGGCAGATTCGGATTCAGCCCGTCTGCTTCAACCCTGCAGCAGGCCGCGCACGCGCTCGTGCAACACCTCGGGCGTGACCGTGGCGGCGGCCAACGCCGGCCCGGCGGCCACGCCAACGCGGCTGAACAGGCCGCGGCGAAAAGGCTTGGTCATGGCCCGGCCGCCAGCGCGCGAAAAGAACGAGCCCCACAGGTTGTGCAGCGCCACCGGCACCACCGGCACCGGGCGGCGTTCAAGGATTTTCATGATGCCGCCTTTGAAGGGTTGCAGTGCGCCGTCGCGCGTCAAACCGCCTTCGGGGAAGATGCCCAGCAAGTCGCCCTCAGCCAGCACCTTGTCAGCGGCTTCAAAGGCCGCGGCATAGACAGCCGGGTTGTCTTTCTGCGCGGCAATCGGAATGGCCTTGGCCAACTTGAACAAGGTGCCGATGACGGGTTGGCGAAAGATGGCCTCATCCATCACGAAGCGGATCGGCCGCGGGCTGGCCGCCATCAACAGCACGGCATCAACATAGCTCACGTGGTTGCACACGATCACCGCCGCGCCCGTGGTGGGAATGTGTTCGTCGCCGGTGACGCGAAAGCGGTAGATGCAGCGCGAAGCCATGAAGGCCACGAAGCGCAGCAGGTATTCAGGCACCAGCAGAAAGATGTAGCCGGCCACCAGCGCATTGGCCAGCGCCGTCAGCCCGAAGACCTGCGGGATGCTGAAACCGGCGCCGAGCAAGGCGCCCACAGCCAAGCTGCTGGCGATCATGAACAACGCATTCAAGATGTTGTTGGCCGCGATGATGCGGGCGCGGTGGCTGGCCGGTGAACGCAACTGGATCAGCGCGTACATCGGCACGCTGTACAGCCCGGCGCTGAGCGACAGCGCAAACAAATCGAACAACACGCGCCAGTGCGCTGGTTGCGCCAGGAACACGCCCAGTGCTTGGGCCGGCACCGCGGGCAGGCCGCGCGA